>JAAZAB010000096.1 GCA_012514555.1 Lentisphaerota bacterium | reverse complement strand
TGTTGGATATTGGATATTCGATTTCTCTTTCTAGGTTCAAACGCAATGCAGTTGTAAAAGCCTGATGGTTTACCGGTTATAAGCATCGTTCATTTTTCAAACGCAACATCCGGGTTGATATTTGCGGCGGCCTCTTCGAACACGTCCCGGAGGGTCTGGTCCAGAGAAAGCTCGGGCGCCCAGCCGGTGTCGGCCTTGATGCGGCCGATATCGAGCGTCGGGTGGTGGTCCTCGGGTCGGAACCGGGCCGGGTCGGGCTCCACCCCGGGCCGCACGCCGGACACGGCTGCCAGGCGTTCGAAGACCTCGCGGATGAGCGTTTCGCGGCCGGACCCGATGTTGTACGCCTGGCCGGGGCGCCCCTTCTGCAGGAGCAGGCGATAGGCGCGCACAACATCCCGGACGTCCACGAAATTCCGGCCGCTGTCCAGGTTGCCGGCGCGCAGGACGCGCTTTGCCCCGCCGCGCGCCATTTCCGCGAACTGCCTGGCGAAGGAGGGAACCACGAACTCGCCGCGCTGGCCGGGCCCGATGTGATTGCAGGGCCGCGCGACCATGGCCTGCAGGCCGTGTTTTTTCGAGAGCAGGAGCGCCGCCGCGTCCGCGGACGCCTTGGTCACGGCGTATATGTTCGCCGGGCTCATCGGGTCGTCCTCGCGCACCGGCCGCTCGCGCGGCGCATGCCCGTACACCTCCGCGGAGCTGACAACGAGAATCCGGACGGGGCTTTCCGAGCGCCTGAAGGCCTCCAGCAAGTTCACGGCGCCGATCGCGTTGACCTCGAACATCAGGGCCGGGTCGGTCCACCCCGCGGGCACGAAAGACAGGGCGGCGAGGTGCACGCAGGCGTCGGGGCGGGAATCGTCAATCGCGCGCCGCAGCGCGACGGGATCGCGTATGTCGCCGGCAAAATGGCGGACGGCCCCGTGCGGGCGCGGAGCGGGCTGAGCGTCGAAGGTGACGACATCGTCCCCGTGCGCCAGGAGCTCGGGGATCAGGTGGCGCCCGACAAAGCCGCCGGCGCCTGTTATCAAGACACGCATGGCGCCCCCGTCATTTGAGCCGCGCCAGGTCCGCGTCCACCATCATGCGAACCAGGCCGGGAAAATCCACGGACGGCGCCCAGCCCAGGTCCCGCTTCGCCTTCGAGCAGTCGCCCAGCAGGTTTTCGACCTCGGCCGGCCGGATCAGGGCTGGGTCGGAGATCACGTGTTTGCGCCAGTCCAGGCCGGCGTGCGCGAAGGCGATTTCGGCGAATTCGCGGACCGAGTGGTTTTCGCCGCTCGCGATGACGTAGTCCTCCGGCGCCGGCCTCTGGAGCATCATCCACATGGCGCGGACGTAGTCGCCGGCGAAGCCCCAGTCGCGCTTCGCGTCCAGGTTGCCGAGCCGCAGCTCCCTGTCGAGGCCCAGCTTGATCCGGGCCACCCCGTTGGAGATCTTGCGCGTCACGAACTCGATTCCGCGCCTGGGGCTTTCGTGGTTGAAAAGGATTCCGGAGACCGCGAACAGGTTGTAGCTTTCGCGGTAATTCACGGTGATGTAATGGCCGTAAACCTTGGCCACCCCGTAAGGGCTGCGCGGGTAGAAGGGGGTCAGCTCCGTCTGCGGCACTTCCCGGACCTTGCCGAACATCTCGCTGCTGGACGCCTGGTACAGGCGCGCCTTCGGGCAGGCCATGCGCATGGCTTCCAGCACGCGGGTCACGCCGATGGCCGTGAACTCGCCCGTGAGCATTGGCTGGGTCCAGGAAGTGGGCACAAAGGACATCGCCGCCAGGTTGTATATCTCGTCGGGCTGGACGGACTCCATGAGCTTGATGAGCGAGAGCTGGTCCAGGAGGTCGGCCTGGCGCAAGTCCAGCCTGTCCTTGATGTGCGCGATCCTGTCGAATTTTTCGGTGCTCGAGCGCCTGACCATGCCAGTGACGCTGTATCCTTTCCCGAGGAGGAACTCCGCGAGATACGAGCCGTCCTGGCCGGTGATGCCGGTGATAAGCGCTTTCATGCGAGTGTAAAAAAAACGACTGCTCGGGAGGCAGTATAAAGAAAGCTCCCTGGAGGCAGGGAGCTTTCCGTGATTGTAGGGCGTCAGTAGCTCCGCGCTCGCGCGGACTTCTTGCGGCGGCGCTCGCTGGGCTTTTCGAAGTAACGATGGTTTCGAATCTCCTTCATCGTTCCTTCCTTGTCCATTTTCTTTTTCAGGCGCCTGAGTGCCTTTTCAACGCTCTCGCCCCTTTTCAGCTTGACCTCTGTCACGGCAATGATCACGCTCCCTTCCCGACCCGGGCTTTCTGGTTGATCGCTCCGCCCGCGGGCGGAGTCGAGAAGCCTGTCGCATTGACATAAGATGCGCAAAAAATTAAGGTGTGGACTTGTGTTTGTCAACACCCGAATCCGGAAATATGGCCGTCCGGCGGAGGAGCGGCGTTCCGGCAGTTCCGCGAACCGCCCGCGGCCGGCAACATGAACCAGTCCCCGTTCAAGCTCAAGGCCCCGTTCCTGCCCGCCGGAGACCAGCCCGAGGCCATTGCCGCGCTGTCCGGCGGCCTGCGGGCGAACAGGCGCTTCCAGGTTCTCGAGGGCGTCACCGGCTCCGGCAAGACCTTCACCATGGCCAACGTCATCGCGGACTGGGGCCGGCCCGCGCTGGTCATCTCCCACAACAAGACGCTCGCGGCCCAGCTCTACAGCGAGTTCAAGGAGTATTTCCCGGACAACGCGGTCGAGTATTTCGTGAGCTACTACGACTACTACCAGCCCGAGGCGTACATACCTCAGACCGACACCTACATAGAGAAGGATTCCGCGATCAACGAGGAAATCGAGAGGCTTCGGCTCTCCGCCACCAATTCCCTCCTGAACCGGAGCGACGTCATCATCGTCGCCTCCGTCTCC
>JAAZAB010000095.1 GCA_012514555.1 Lentisphaerota bacterium | reverse complement strand
CGCGCGCCTGCGCCTGAACACCGTGTTCCTTGAAATCGGCGCCGGCATGGAATTCAAAAGGCATCCTGAAATCAACGCGGCATGGGAAAAGTTTGCGCGCTTTGCCGGTCCGGACAACGCCGCCGCGGAGTTTCGCGTCCAGTTCTCCCAAGGGCACGACAAGGATTCGGTTCATCCCGAGCTTGGAGACGGAAGCTTCCTCACGCAGGCCGAGGTAAGGGAACTGGCCGCGGAAGCCGCGAAATACTGCATTGAAATCATTCCCGAGGTGCAGTCGCTGAGCCACGCCTATTGGCTCTGCATGCCGCACCCGGAAATCGCGGAGCGCCGCGAAGATCCGTTCCCGGACACCTACTGCCCTTCCAATCCCGCCAGCTACAGGCTACTTTTCGATGCACTGGAAGAGGTGATTGCCGTCTTTCACCCGCGCATGATCAACATCGGGCATGACGAGTGGTACTCGATCGGGCTCTGCCCGAAATGCAGGGGAAAATCGGGGCCGGAACTGTATCTGTCGGATGTAAACAAAATTGCGGCATTCTTGAAGGCCCGGGGCGTGCAGACTTCCCTGTGGAGCGACAAGCTCCTGAATTTCAGGGGCGAGGACGGAAAGCGCTATGGCGGTATTGCGGTCCGCCAAACCAATCCCAAGACCGGTTTTCAGACCTTCCGCCCGGCCACATACGAGGCTCTTGAAAAAATGCCCCGGGGCATTCTCGCGGGGCACTGGTATTACAGCTTGTCGCGAACCATAGATCGCGCGCTGATACGGAACGGGCTGAAATTCTTCTATGGCAACTTCGGCCCCACGATCTTTCAGAACTGGCCTGGGCGCAGCCGCGCTCCGCAGTGCCTGGGCGGGGAAATGTCAGCCTGGGTAAGGGTGTCCGAGCCGGTTTTCACCGCCACGGGACAGCTGCCAATGCTGGCCCTGGGCGCAAACATGCTCTGGTCCCGGCGGGCTGATGAAAGCGCGCCCGTGCCCGCGGGCATGCGGCTTGGCGCGGTTGATTCGGGGGCGGAAAAGCTTCCGGCTGCCGGGAAAGGCTCTCCGGCATACCGGGCGCTGGGCCGGGCAATTCCGGGCTTGCGCCGGCATATTCACGGCCGCCCGCTGCCGTCGGAATCCCCGTCGTCGCGAATCACGCCCTTGAAACTGGATGCCTGCTGCGCGATGAAAGCCGCGGACCGGCTCGGCGGGCTTGCGTTCGATGTGAAGGGCGTTGTGCGCAGATTCCTGGAGAACGGTCTTGAAAGCCACGGGATTAGGTTCCGTTTTTCGCAAGGCGCCAGTGCCGCCATAGGGCTTGCGCTCAATTCCAGGGGCCGGGTTGTCATTCCGATGGGCGGAAAGGCCAAGTCAATAGTGTTTCTGCATGCGCTGCACGCGCGGGGCGCGCCGGCTGCCTCCTACGGCAACCAGGATCCGGATGACCACACGGTTGCCGTCTATCGCCTCGTTTATGCGGATCGCTGCTTTGTGGAACAGCCGGTGATAACCTGTCACACAATCGGCCTCTTGAAATGCCCGTTCGGCGTGGGGCAGTTGTCGAGGACTTTTCCCGCCTTTCCGGCGTGGAGCGACGGACGGCACACGCTGTACGCATACGAATGGGTCAACCCTTATCCTGAAAAAACGGTCGCACGCTTGATACTGGAGGGAACCGGCGCGATCGGAGGGCGGTATCGTTTGGCCCCGGCCGGTCCAAGGCAAAGCCGGGGCGGAGTCCTGGTCTTCGCCGTCAGCAGGGTGGCGGCTGAGCAGGGCAAGTAGACCTGAAAAGAGCAGTTCAGCCGCGCTGCGCGCGACCGAACTGCTCTTTTTGGTTTGAAAAAATGACAGGCTAGTCACCGCGGTGAACTGTTCCGCGGCAATTGCGGAATACTCTCATCAGCGCTCAACAAAAAGCCTTTCAGGCGGGGTTATTGAAATGAGCGCAATAGCAGCAGAGCAGCACGGCGAATCGGGCGAAACGCATCGTGGCTCAGTAATGCGCTGTGTCCGGTGTT
>JAAZAB010000094.1 GCA_012514555.1 Lentisphaerota bacterium | reverse complement strand
GCGGGCCCGGCCGGCGTGCGCGAGTTTTCGGAAAGCCGCCTGATCGGTCAGTTCAATGAGCCGGAGCGGCTGTTCCTGTTGAGGGCTTGAACCCGCAAAATCCGGGTTGAAATGCCATGAGCAAGCAGGCAAATGAGAAGCGCGCGCTGGTCCTACTCATCCGCGAATTGAGCGCTCCGCTCGAGCCCATCCCCCCGGGCGCGGGCGCGGCGCCGGGCCGCCTGGCTGGCGTGCGCGCCGTCATATTCGACGTGTACGGCACTTTGTTCGTATCCGGCTCGGGTGATATTGATGCTGCCGGCGCTTCGCCCTCCGCGCTCGATGACGCCCTGGCCGGGGCCGGGTTCCGGACTCTTGGGCCGGACGGCGCCGCGCGGGCCCTGGCGAATTTTACGGGCGCGATCCTGCGCGAACACGCGGCCATGAAAGAGGCCGGCGCCGACTGCCCTGAAGTGGACATCCTTGAAATATGGCGCGCCTGCCTTGAGGAAATGAAGGCCGGCGGCCGCCTTGCAGGCGACATCACGCCGCGCGCCGTCATGCGGCTTGCCGCGGGTTACGAATGCCGTGCCAACCCGGCATGGCCGATGCCGGGCATGGCCGGGGCGCTGGCCCGCCTGCGGGCGGCCGGAATGTCGCTGGGCATAGTGTCCAACGCCCAGTTCTATTCTCCGCTCCTGTTCGACGCCCTGGTCGGACAATCGCCGGCCGAGCTCGGGTTCGAGCCCGCGCTTACGCTGTGGTCGTACCTGGAGCGGGAGGCCAAGCCTTCGGCGCGGTTATTCGCGAAATTGACCGGGGCGGCGGAGCGCCGCCTCGGTCTGAAGCCGGGCGAAATGCTGTTCGTCGGCAACGACATGCTCAACGACATCCTTCCGGCGCAGGCCGCCGGGCTGCGCACGGCGCTCTTCGCCGGAGACCGGCGCTCGCTGCGCATGCGCAAGGACCATGCCGCGTGCCGGGCCGCAAAGCCCGACCTGGTTCTCGGCAGGCTGGAGGATTTGCCCCGCTGCCTTGGAGCGGATTAGACAACGTCCGGGCGGGCCCTTGTCAGAGCTCGAGCTCGAGCCCGTCGTAGGGCAGGTCAATCCCGGGCGGGAGCGAAGCCTGTACGGCCGCGTGCTCGACCTGGTGGGCGATGTGGGTCAGGAATGACTGCCTGGCGCCGATGCGCCGGAGCAGGGCCGTTGATTGCGCAACGGTCAGGTGCGTGGGATGCGGGGCCGGCCTCAGTCCGTCGAGGATCATGACGTCCAGGCCCTTCAGCGCCGCCAGGGCCGCGTCCGTCAGGGTATGGCAGTCGGGAATGTAGGCCAGCGCCCTGCCGCCGGCGTCGAAGCGGTATCCGAACGTGCGAACCTGCGCGTGTTCGACATCCAGCGGCGTAACCCTCACGGCGCCGATCTCGAACGGCCCGGTGACGGGCTTGAACGAAACGCGCGGATAGGACACCCCGGATTGCGGCTTTCTGTTCACGTAGTGGAAAAAGCGCTGGATGGCGTCCAGCGTCTCCGGCGAGCCGTAGGCCGGAACGGACGATTCCTGGATTTCGTTGAAGCGGCGTATGTCGTCGAAGCCGCAGAGATGGTCCGCGTGCGGGTGGGTGAAAAGCAGGGCGTCCACGCGCGGCACCCGGAACGTCAGCATCTGTTCGCGAAAGTCCGGCGGCGTATCCACCACCAGGTGCAGGCCTGCGGCCTGGAGGTATAGGCTGGCGCGCCGGCGCTTGTTGCGCGGGTCGCCGGAGAGGCACACCGGGCAGGCGCACCCGATGGCCGGGATGCCGACGGATGTCCCTGTGCCGAGGAAAAGCAGTTTCAATCCGCCCCCCGCAATGCGAAAGAATGGGGGAATGGGATATCGGAATACGTCAAGGATATCGTCACTTTGCGGCCAGGCCCAGCGCCTTCATGATAGCCGGCGACCACTTGATGAGCACTGGAGTGAACACGATGCAGACCATGCTCATGAGCTTGACCAGGATGTTCAGCGCCGGGCCGCTCGTGTCCTTGCAGGGATCGCCCACGGTGTCGCCAATGACCGCCGCGCCGTGCACGGGGTTCTTGGAGCCGTCGGGCAGCTTCTTGCCGCCAAAGTTGCCCTTTTCGATGTGCTTCTTGGCATTGTCCCACGCGCCGCCCGCGTTGTTAAGCATCGTGGCCATGACGAAGCCGGTGGAAAGCCCGCCCGCCAGCAGGCCCATAATGCCGGCAATGCCGAGGACCAGGCCGGTGGCCACGGGGACAGTGATGGCCAGGAGGGAGGGCAGCACCATTTCACGCTGGGCGCCGGCCGTTGATATGGCAACGCACCGGGCGTAGTCCGGCCTGCCTGAGCCTTCCATGAGGCCCGGAATGGCCTTGAACTGGCGGCGCACCTCCTCGACCATGGCGCCGGCGGCGCGGCCGACGGCCTTCATGCTGAGCGCGGAGAACAGGAACACCATCATGCTGCCGATCATCATGCCGCACAGCATGAGCGGGTTCATTATGTTGATGTCGTAGGCCTGCACGAAGTCCAGGATGCCGGCCTTGGCCGCGGACGCGGCCGTGAAGGTGGTTTTCCCGACGACGAACACGCCTTCGGCCGCGTACTTGCCGATCCACATCTTGACCTCCTCGAGGCAGGCCGCGAGCAGTGCGAGCGCCGTGAGGGCCGCGGAGCCGATGGCGAAACCCTTGCCGGTCGCGGCCGTGGTGTTGCCCAGGGAGTCCAGCGCGTCCGTGCGCGTGCGGACTTCCGGGGGCAGGTGCGCCATTTCCGCGTTGCCGCCCGCGTTGTCCGCGATGGGGCCATAGGCGTCGGTTGCCAGGGTTATGCCAAGAGTCGCGAGCATGCCGACCGCTGCAAAGCCGATGCCGTAGAGGCCCATGCCGAAATCGGAGAACCCGCCGGCCAATCCGAAGGCGGCCAGGATGCCGAGCACGATGATGAAGACCGGCGCGGCCGAGGAGATCATTCCTGTCGCCAGCCCTTCGATGATGACCGTGGCAGGGCCCATCTTGGCCTGCCTGGCAATGCCAAGCGTCGGGTTGTAGCTGTCGGAAGTGTAGTATTCGGTTGCCTGGCCGATCAGCACGCCAGCCAGCAGGCCGGAGATCACGGCCCCGAAAATGCCCCAGGTCACAAAGTCGAAGAACGCCAGGACCGCCATGGCCGCGATGATCAGCACGGAGCTGCCGAGAGTGCCCGTCAGCAGCGAGCGCAGCAGCATGCGCTGGTCCGCGCCTTCCTTGCAGCGCACCAGGAAGATGCCCACGATCGAGAGAAGCGTGCCGAGGCCCGCGACTATCATGGGGGCGGTGATGTACTTCATAGCCTGCTGGAGGTCGCCGGCCTGGATGCCGACCGAGGCGCCCAGCGCCGCCGTGGCCAGGATCGAACCGCAATAGCTCTCGTACAGGTCCGCGCCCATGCCCGCCACGTCGCCGACATTGTCGCCCACGTTGTCGGCGATTACCGCCGGATTGCGGGGGTCGTCTTCGGGAATCCCGGCCTCGACCTTGCCCACAAGGTCGGCGCCGACGTCCGCGGCCTTGGTGAAGATGCCGCCGCCCACGCGGGCGAACAGGGCCTGGGTCGAGGCGCCCATGCCGAAGGTCAGCATGGTGGTCGTGATCTGGACCAGCTTGTCGGCCTCGGTCGTTCCGGGCATGACCAGCTGCAGCCCCAGGAACTTGAGGCCGGAAGCCATGTGCTCAGGCGTGAAAACCAGCGCGTCGAGAATCCAGAACCAGAGGCAGATGTCGAGCAGGCCGAACCCCACCACGACGAGACCCATGACCGCTCCCGAGCGGAACGCCACCTGCAGGCCGCGGTTCAGGCTTTCCATTGCGCCCTGGGCCGTGCGGGAAGATGCCAGCGTGGCCGTGCGCATTCCAAGAAAGCCGCACAAGCCGGAAAAGAAGCCGCCCGTGAGGAACGCAACGGGCACGAACGGGTTCTGAATGCCGAAATGCGCCAGCGCCGCCAGGATGATCACGAGCACGACGAACACTATGCCCACGATCCTGTACTGGCGCATCAGGTAGGCCATGGCGCCTTCCTTGACGAACCCGGCAATTTCAACCATCCTGGCGTTGCCGGCCGGGGCGTGAATCATGAGGCGGAAGATTCCCCAGGCCGCGAACAGGGCAACCAGGGACGAGATTGGCGCCACCCACCAGAGCAGCGGGATGACCGGGGCCGCCGCCGCGGCCGTTGCATCGGCAGCCGCCTCCTGGGCGCTAACCGCTCCGCATAAAATGAATGCGCCCAGTCCCGCCAACAAGCCTTGGAACATCCGATTCGATACGATCCGTTTCATCGTCCGTCCTTTCTGTTGTCCGCACTTGGATCAAGCATGACCCGATATGCGGAAAAAACACGCGCAGATTAGTGAAGTCGTCCGTCGTCGTCAAGAGCCGACTTGCGGGAATTGAATGTTGACTCAGATTGCCGCCGCCCTACAATCCGCGGCCAATCAGGAGCGCGCAGGCCACGTCGCGTAAAGCGGGGGAAGAAATGACAGCATCGAAGCATGCCGGGTTCGGAACGATCGTGCGGGTTAAAACCGGACAGGCCATCCAGGACGCCATCGACAAGGCGGCGTCACGCGGCGGCGGGATCGTCTTCCTGCCCGCTGGAACCTACAGCCTCGAAGCCGGACTGAAGATGAGGAGCAACGTCATGCTTCAGGGCGAAGGGCGGGCCACCCTGCTCAAGCGCTCGAGCCTGGCCGAAACGCCGCTCGCCGAAGACGCCGCCGAGGGCTCCGTGCGCGTGGCGGTGAAAGACGCCGGGGCTTTCAGGGCGGGTGTGGAGGTCGCGATCCGCGAACTGAACCCCAACGGCCCCATTCGCGACATGGCCAGGATCAGGAAGGTCCAGGGCAACAAGGTATGGCTTGAGACACCGCTCGTCTGCAACTACGCCGTGAGCCGGAAGGCAACGCTTTTCAACGCGTTCCCGGTCATCTTCGGGCGCGAGGTTGAAAACGTGATCGTCCAGAACCTCGCCGTTGACGGCACGCGCCCGGAAAATGAGAGCCCATCGAGCGGAGAATGCGAAGGCATCCAGTTCACCGACTGCGCGGGCTGCAAGGTCCTGGACTGCATCGCCTTCAACTGCGGCGGCTTCGGCATAAGCTGCAGCGGCGGCGAGAACATTACTTTCCGCGGCTGCGAGAGCTACGGCAACGTCTGGCACGGGTTCCACGTGGGCCTGGGCAAGACGACGGGCTCCGCCCGCTGCGCCATTGAAAACTGCTACGCCCATCACAACGACTGGGTCGGCATCTACATCTGCTGGAACGTTACGGAGAGCGTTTTCCTCGGCAACCACCTGTCCGACAACAAGCTCCACGGCCTGCTCATCGGACCTTTCGACAACCGCAACCTTATCGCCAACAACGTCATAAGCAACAACGGCGAAAGCGGCATCATGGTTGCCCGGCGCGCCCACCCGTGCCAATCCAACACCTTTGTCAACAACATCCTGTGCGACAACGGCAAGCCGGGCGTCACGCCGGCAGTGACGATTGAAAGCCCAAAGGAAGGAAGGTACGAGCACTTCCTTTTCGCCCGGAACATGATCATCGAGACCCGCAAGGTGCAAGGCCCGGGCGCCGCCGCGTTCTTCATTGACGAGCAGACCGATCACATAGCGCTGGCTGACAATTATCTCCAGGGCACCTGGCGGTCGCTGGCGGATAACCGGTCCATGGGCGGGCACAACAGCATAAAATGACAAAATGAGGTCTCCAATGTGCGACTTGCAGCGGGCGATGCCGATTGGACTCGTTCTTTCGCTGGCCCTGGCGGCCGGCATGAGCGCGCGCGCGGCCGGGCTGCCGCGCCTGCCCGCGGTCAAGGATTTTTATCTGGACACGGTTCTCGTCTCGAATGGCGCGGCCGCCGCGGCCATAGTGGCGCCCGATGACCCCGGCTATTCCGGCCTGGCGCGCGAAATCCGCGAGGCGGTCAAAGCCCTTGCCGGCGCGGAGCTGCCCGTCATCACGGATATCGCCGCCAACGCGGAGCTTGACGCGGGCCCCGGGGGAGGTCGGGCCATGATCGTCCTGGGCAACCTGACGGACAGCAAGGTCAGCGAACGCCTCTATTGCATGCACCAGCTGGATGTGGACGCGGCATGGCCGGGCGAAAACGGGAGCCTTGTCCAGACCGTTCACAATCCCATGGGGGACGGGCGCAATTTCATCTCGCTGGGAGGAAGCGATTTTGCGGGCGTGCGGCGCGCCGCGCAGGTTTTCATTGGGCTGCTCAAGCCGGAGGGGAAATCCCTCGCGGTGGGCAGCCTGTTTCGTCTTGAGGGCGGGGATAAGGGGCCCGCCCCGCTCGGAGAAGCCGAGATCGAGCAGAAAGGGAACGCCGGCCCCGGGTATGCGGTCGAGTGCGGGAATATCCTGCGCAAGTATCGCACGCCGGGCTACGGCAGGGTGTTCAGGCGCGCCATGGAAAGTTACGCGCTGTCGGTTGCGGACGTGGATGTCCGCGATGAAAAGACGTTCAAAGGCGGCTATCCCTCTTTCGGGGAACTGCCCCTGCTTTGGGACATGATCGAGGAGGACGAACAGTTTGACGCGGCCGACCGCGAGCTGATTTCAAACGCCCTGTACGTCTACGCGCATCTGTTGCGGTATGCGCGCCGGGACACGGGCGACATGGGCGCGGGCGGGAACGACCACAACGCGGACAGCGCCCTGTACGCCGGCCTCTATTTCAACAGGTACTATCCCGGTCTCGAAATCGGACGCCGGCTGGTCGAGCGCATGGACCGCTATTTCGCCTCGCCGCTTAAGCACTGGCGGGTGAGCGACAATGCCACCGGCTACGCTGACGCCACCTGGTCCGCCAATCTCCAGTATGCGCTGCTGCGGCCCCAAATGGAATATTTCTCCTCGGGACTGGTCCGCAAGGCGGCTGATTACCATGTCGTGATCACCAGCAATCTTGGAAGAAGCGGCGGGTTCGGGGACTCTCTTTCCTGGTCGAAGACCCGGTACAATTACCACCCCGCCATTCTGACCATGGCCTCGTGGTATTACCGCGACGGCGGCTACCTGTGGTGGTTCAAGAAATGCGGCGGCAGGCCCGGGGCGCTGCCTGCCGCGCGGTACTGGGGCAAGATGAACGAAGGGCGCTTCATCATGGGCGGGCTCGAGGAGAAGCCGCCGGCCCGCTGGCTCGGGGTCAAGCCGTACCCGCTCGACAGCTGGATGTACAGGGGCTGGAAGGCGCCGGAGCCGGAGGAGGAACACGCCCATCGGTATTTCGACAAGATGTCGTTCCGCGCCGGCTTCGAAGCGACCAACCAGTACCTGCTGCTTTCGGGCTTCTCCGACGGCTACCACGGGCATCCCGACGCCAACTCCGTCATCAACTTCACCGACAACGGCTTTGATTTTCTCGACGACAGCACTTACATGCGGCCCGATATCACCGAGCACAGCACGGTGATCGTCATCAAGGGCGAATCGGAGGCGTCCCTGCCCCGGCTCGCGCGGATTGAACACCTGGCGGATTTCGACGGCCTGGCCTTCACGGAGACTTCGGTCTCCAACTACAACTGCGCGCGATGGTCGCGCAATATCGTGTGGGAGAAGGAGCGCTATTTCGCGTTCTTCGACGAAATCGAAGCGGATGAAGACGGGGAGTTTGACATCCGCTGCGTCTGGCAGCCCCGGGGCGACGTCACCCTTGCCGGCCGCGAGGTGACGGCAAGGCAGGGGGCCCAGGCCATGCGCCTCATCAACCTTGGCGGAACCCCGCAAGCGCTCCAGTCCGGGGGTCCCAAGCTCATCCAGTCCGTGAGCACAAACCTGGACAGGGGCCGTAAGACAGTAGTGGCGAACATCTTTTTCGTCGAGGAGGAAGGGAATGCCGGGGCCATTGACGCCGAGAGCATCGCGCCCGGCGCGGCGCTGGTCAAGCAACCGGACGGCATTTCGCTGGTGGGCGTCGGCCCGTGCAGATCTGCCGCCGGACTTGACACCGATGCCGCGCTCTTCCACGTCGGCCCCCGCGCCATCCGCGCCTGCGGCATGACGCGGCTGACCCTGCCCGGCGCCGATATCCGGGCCGGGAAGCCGGTGAGCGTGTTTCTCGATTTCGACACGGGCACGGGGATCGTGGAGGCCGCCGAGTCCGCGCGCGTTACGGTCGGCGCCGGGACCGGCGCCGCGCTCGACGCCCGGCCCGGCCGAACCGCGTTCCGGTTCGGGCCCGCGTCCGGCGAAAAAACGGGTGAGCGCCAGCGGGCCCTGGCCGGAATGTTCGAAGAAGCGGCCGTTGCCCGCCGGCGCGGCGAAGCCGGGGCGCAGGCCCGGAACCGGGAGCAGCTCGACGCGCTGAAGTCACGGATGCGCGTTTTGTGGGAATGCCGGGACTTCCAGCCTGCAGGACTCTCGACGAACAAGCCGGATGGAGGACGCCGGAAAGAGAAGGATAAAGCCGTCGTGACCTGGCTCGAAACGGCCGATCGCGACAAGGACGGGAAATCGGAAATCCTTGTCGGCATGGCGGAGGGCGCGGTCGTTGCGCTTTCTCACGGGGGCAAGCCGCTGTGGTCAGCGCCGGCGCCCGGCATGGCCCGCACGCGCAGCATGGCGGGCGGGCTGCGGGCCGTCATCGGCAGCCCGGCTGACAGGAAGATCCTCACGGCGGGCGGCCGCGGCAAGGAGTATGCATTGGCCTGCATTGACGCATCCGGCGCCAGGCTCTGGGAAGCGCCGCTCCCGGTCGCGCCCTTGATACTCTTCGCGTCCGAGCCATCCCGGGACGGCTCGTTCGACATAGGCGTCGGGGCGTTTGATTATGTCCACGGCTATTCGCACAAGGGCCGGCCGCTGTGGAAATTCCTGAACCAGCAGAATCACGCGACTACATGCGGCGCGGCGTACGACCTCGACGGAGACGGCGCGAGCGAAATGGCCGTGGGCAACAACTATTTCAGCGGGCATGTCATCCGCGGCAGCACCGGCAAATCGCTCATGAAAATAAGAATGACGTGGCATGCCGGGCCGTCCGCCGTCGCGCTGGGCGACCTCGACGGAGACGGCAAGGGCGACATGGTCATGGGCGACCGGCAGGGGCGCGTTCTGTTCTGCGTCCCGTGGGACGCCACGAACCGCGTCACCCGCGAGCTGGCCGCAACCGTTACGTTCGTCAAGCTTGTAGATTTTGAGGGCGACGGAAAGAAGGAAACCGTTGTCGGGACCGACAGCGGCGGCATATACGCTTTCGACGCCCGGGGCGTTCGGCTGTGGCGCGGAAATCCGGACGCAGTCCCGCGCGACGTTGACTTCGGCGATATGGACGGCAACGGCCGGCCGGACCTGCTTCTCGACTGCGAGGACGGCTGCATGCGCATCCTTGACGACCGGGGCCGGCAGATTGCCCTGTTCACGGCCGGGAGCGGGGCGCGGTTCGCGCGCGCTGTTGAGCTGGACGGGGACCGGCGGAGCATGGAATGCGCTGTGGGCGGCGGCGACGGATGCGTGTACGCGCTCAAGTTTGACGGCGCCGGCGGAAAATAACGCGCTGCCGTCCGGGGCGCCGCGAAATGGCCGGATTTTCTTGGGTTGTTGCGCGGAGGCCGCCTGGCGCTTCAACCAGCAAAATCCGGCTTTATAAGGAAGGAGAATTCGGAATGAAGGGATTTATTGACTTGCAGGTGAACGGGTGGATGGGCCTGGATTTCACTCAAAAGGGCCTTAGCCTTGAAGATGTGCGCCGGGTCACGCGCGACATGGTCGCGCGCGGAACCGTGGCGTATTGCCCGACAATCATCACCGGCAGCCAGGACGATTACCGCGAGAACTTACGGGTCCTGGCCAGTGCGATGAAGGATGCCGAGCTCGGGCCGCGCCTGCCCGGCATCCACCTCGAGGGCCCGTTCATTTCGCCGGAGCCCGGCGCCGTGGGCGCGCATCCCAGGAAGTTTGTAGTCGAGCCGGACACTGCGGCATTCGACCGGTTCCAGGAGTGGGCCGGGGGCGGAATCCGCATCCTCACCCTTGCGCCCGAGCGGCCCGGCGCTGAGACGCTCATCCGGCACGCGGTCCGGCATGGAGTTACGGTGGCGATCGGGCACCACATGGCCGCCCGCCCGGACCTGGCGCGGGCGGTCGCGGCCGGCGCCACCCTTTGCACGCATGTCGGCAACGGGCTGCCCAACCTGATTCACCGCCATGACAACCCGCTGTGGTGGGAAATGGCCTGCGACGAAGTCGCAGGGCTCTTCATCACCGATGGGCATCATCTGCCGGCCGACCTGATCAAGGTGGGGCTGCGGGCAAAGACCACGGAGCGCTTTATTGTCACAAGCGACGCTTCGCCCCTGGCCGGCATGCCGGAGGGAGATTACACGGTTTTTGGCGGGACCGAGGTGACTATTTCCAAGGCCGGCCGGATTTCGTGCGAAGCCACCGGCAACCTGGCCGGCTCTCACTCCACGATGATAGAGTGCATGAACCACCTCGCTTCCCTGAACCTGCTTTCGGAGCGCGAGCTCTGGCGGGTGGGGCTCGAGAACCAGGCGCGGGTGCTCGGGAAAAGCCCTGATTACTGGGCGGACCTTCCGGGACCGGACGTGCGTTTTGAAAACCGCCGGTTCGTCGTGGGATAGGCCGCGAATCGAAGGAAGACGCTGGATTGCCGCCCGCCGGCGGTCGCGGGGCAGGGCGCCGCGCTTTTCCTTGCGCCGGTTATTTTGCGTCTTCAATGGCTCCGGCGTGTTACGGGCCATCCGGGGCGCGGAACCTCGAGCGCGGGTTCAAGCCAGGCCCTTTGCCGCGCAATAGAGATTGTCGAAGAGCTTTTCCAGCTTGTCCATTGGCGTGGCCGAAAACGCGATTCGTATGACGCCGCTGAGCAGGATCACGCCCGTGGAATATTCGGCCAGGAGCTTCTGGCGCAGGGACTCCGGGTCCGCTTTTTTCATGCGGATGCACATGAAATATCCCGAGTTGAACGGCAGCGGCTCGAAATGCTCGCGGTATTCCGGGTGCGCGGCAAGGATCGCCTTGACCTTCATGTACCTGGCCTTGAGCGTCTCGAACTTCAGGCGCTTTTCGCGCTCGTAGTCGGGAGAGGACCATGCCTTGACAAGGAGGGACTGGGAGAGATTTGAGCAGTTCGAAATGCTGCCGCGAATCGCGCCGCCGGCCTTGGCCTCGAGAGCCTCGTATAATTCAGGCGTGCCTCCGCGAACGCCAAAGGTCAGAAACCCGACGCGGAAGCCCCATACGTAGTCTTCCTTGGTCGGGCCGTCAATCTTGACTGCCAGCAGGTTCGGGTGGAGGCCGCAAAGCATTGTGAAAATGGACTCCTGCAATACTCCGGCCTCGAATACCAGGCCGAAATAGGAGTCATCCACGAGCACCACGACGCGATGGCCGGCTTCGGCGGCTTCCAGGCAGATCGAGGCGATGTTCCCGGCCTCGTCCCCGGTCGGAGTGTATCCGGCCGGGTTGTTCGGAAAATTGAGGCACAAGATTTTCTTTCCGGGCCGGCCCGCGAGCATCTTCTTCCGTAACCCGGCCAGGTTGAAGCGTTTTTTGACAAACGTCGTAAAGCGATTCAGCCTGCAGCCGCAGGCATTGCCGAACAGAAGGTCGTAGTTCTCCCAGTAGAGATCGGGCACGATCAGCCTGTCGCCCCTGTCGCAGAAGAGGTAGCCGCAAACGCTCAGCCCGTGGGTCAGAGCCTGGGTGACGATGGGCAGGCTTGTGGGCTTGCCGGCGAGCGACGGGTTCTTGCGCGCGAGCATCTCCTTCCATAGCGCGCGGATGTCGGCGCGCCCGGAACTCGGCGCGTAGGTGAAGGCGCTTGCCGGCGGCAGCGTGATGTTCCGCTCCACGCAGGGCAGGCGCATCGGGGTGGCGTCGTCCTCCAGCGCGATCCCTATTGTGGCGTTGATTTCCTTGCCGGCGGCCTCGGCTGACTGCGAAAGAATCCCGAGCTTAGGGAAAAAAATGGCCTTGCCCCGCTTTGAAAGCATCTCGTAAACCGCCGGATTGGCGGACTGGATCACCCGGTTCAGTTTTTCGGCCTGCTCATCGGGCTTCATTCCCGGAGTCCTTTCCAAATTCCATGCTGATTGCCCGCAGGCGCTACTGCGGGCTTGATGCCGTTTTTTTGCGCGCATTGTAGGAGGAGTTGCGTGAATGAAAAGCGAAAAAAATATGCGATTGCGCCGGCCATCCAATGCCGCATTGCAGCCAGGATGGCGGCCGGGCCTCCGTCGCCGGGATGTAAGCCGGGCGGCGGCCGATCGGGCGCGGCAACCGCAAATAAAGTTTTTAAAAGAGAAGTGAATGAGGAAACCAGGAACATCAGGAAAAGAGAGGAAACAGGGGCTGTTTTCTTGCTGCTTTCCTGATTTCCAAATTATCTCCTGCCTGCGTGAAGAGGGGTTGAATGATCACTTTATTTGAGCGGACATGCCCAATCGTGCTTTCCGGCCCCGGCATCGAAGGATGAGCCGTCGGGCAGCGTTACCGTCGCAATCGAGCCACCGGGAATCTCCGCGTGGAAAAGGAACTTCGAACCGTCCTTTTTCCACTGCGAGACGATCGTCCCGGCCGGACTTTCATGGCTCGCCGAAATGAAATCCAGTCCCACCGGCACCAGCGGGTGGAGGCTGAACGTACGAAAGCCCGGGGCCGCTTCGTGTGGACGGATTCCGGCAAAGTACCGGAAGAAGCACGCGCTGATGTCGCCATACATTATGTGCATGCGCGAATCCGAGCCGTCCCAGCGCTCCCAAAGGGTCGTCGCGCCTTTCTTGAGCGTGTTCGCCCAGCCGGGATATTCCGGCTGGGTGAACAGCCGGTATAACAGGTCGGCGTATCCGAAGTCGCCGAGCACGCGGGCGACGAACTTCGCGCCGAGAATTCCGAACTGCGCGCGGGCGCCATCCGCGCGGACAAGCCCGGCCAGGCGGTCAACGCACTTTTCCTTTTCCCGCTCTTCGCAAAGTCCGAAGAAAACCGGGCATGCGGTGGAGGTCATGTTGCCGTTGGCGTAAATGCCGCCTCCCTTGTAGAAGGCCCTGTTGAAGCTCTTCCTGGTCAATCCGGCAAGCCCGGCGTAATACGCGGCGTCATCTTTCCTGCCGAGCAGCGCCGCGATTTTTGCGACAAGCTCCAGTGCATGAAAGTAATACGCCGTTGAAGTCAGCTCGGCGGGCGCGGGTTCGAGGCCTTTTGGGGGGCACCAGTCGCCGAGCCCCAGGCGCACAATCCTGCCGCTTTCGGGATCTGGAATCTGCGCGGTGTAAAAATCGGCAAACTTCCTGTAATTGTCATAATGCTCCTCGAGGACCTTGCGGTTCCCGCGGAAAACATAAAGGGTCCACGGCATCATTACGAACGCGCAGTCCCATGCGGGCCCGCCCCAGTTGAAGTTGTGATTGTTGCTTTTTCCGGTAAGCAGGACGTGCGGAACGCTCCCGGAAGGGAGTTGCTCCTCGGCGAACGACTCAAGCCACTCGACATAGGCGCTTTCCGAATTGAAGTTGTAAAGGCCCGTCTCCATGGCAAGGTTTGCGTCCCCGCTCCAGCTTTGCTTTTCGCGGTGCGGGCAGTCGGTTGGAACGCCGACGTAATTCGCGGTATAAGAGCGCAGGGTGCAGGCCTGGAGCCCGTTCAGGACCGGATTGGATGATTCAAAGCGCCCCGCCTGTCCGAAATCGGTGTGAATCCTGTTTGCCTTCAGGGAAATGATCCGCGCCTTGCCCTCAATCTCAGCGCGCGCATAGCGGAAGCCGTGGTAGGTGAAGCGCGGGGTCCATGTTTCGCCTTCCGGTTCGCCCTTCAGAATGTATTGGTCGGTCTGGAAGCCCCCTTTGTAAACCAGGCCTTCAACCTGCCCGTTGTCGATATCCCCGTCCGGCTTTGCCATTTCCGCATGGCAGAGAGTGACGGCCGCGCCCGCCTCGCCCTTGACGCAGAGGGTAATGAAGCCCGACATCCCGAATCCGAAGTCGTACACCTCCGCGCCGTTCCCAAGCCTTGTTTCGCCGGCAGGCTCAACAACCTCCTTCACGCGGCACGGCGGCTGCGCCTGGGGCACGACAACACCGCCGGGCGGGAGCGACTGCTCCGCGGCCGCCCATCCGGAATCATCGAAGCCCGGAAGATTCCAGCCGTTCATTTCCAGGCGGGCGTCGTAGCGCTCGCCGTTTCGAATCTCGTTGAACACGAGCGGACCCCGGGAAGTTGTTTTCCACCCTGTGTTCGAACAGAGGAGCTGAAAGCCGTTCTCATCCTCCACGTTCAGCAGGAAACGGCAGAACCCGCGCCACGGAAGGAGTTCGGAATGCCAGATCGTTTCCGTCCCGGCATTGTAGAACCCGTTGCCGAGCAGGACTCCGAAGCAGTTCTTTCCCTTGCGCAGATACGGGGCAACGTCGTGCTCCACTGACAGGACGCGCCTGGTATAAAGCGTAGGGCAGGGATCAAGCACCCTGTCTCCGACTTTGCTCCCGTTGACGTAAAGTTCGTAGAAGCCGAGCCCGGCAATGACGGCTTTCGCCTTTTGCGGGGGAGATTCAAGGGTGATCTCCCTTCGGAAATACGGGGCGGGAAAATTCTGCGGGGCGCCGGGAACATTGGTGCCGGGCGCCCATTGCTTGCGGTCGTTGCATAAAATCCAGACAGGTGTTTTCATTTTGTGCCGCGTCCGCCTTTCACTCCGCCGGTGAGCCTTTCAAATGCAATGTCCCTGATGGGACAATGCCGCCCCGCGCCATAAAACATCCCAAAGGGAACTTGTCTTGGCCATGCGCTTTCAGAAAAAAGATGCCAGAACGTTTCCGGAAACACAAACACAATTGAACCTGGAAAGAGCAATCGAACATTCAAGGATGAGGGGATAGGATATAGGGGATAGGATATAGGGGAGAGTAGAGAGGAGAGAGTTTTGAGTTTTGAATTGGGAGAGAGGGAAATCTGAATGAGGAAATCAGGAACATCAGGAAAAGAGAGGAGACAGGATCTGTTTCAGTCCTGATTTCCTGGTTTCCAAATTATCTCCTGCCTGCGTGAAGATGGGCTTTTGGGCATGGTGAATGGTCGGACTTGGATACGTCCATTTCACCCGCTGCGCCTTGCATCTGCCGCACTCTGACCAATCGCAAAATCCGGGGTGAATTCCGGCCGGGTTGAGTTTTTTTTCTTGCCGTTCCGGATGGGATCATGCTCTTCTAGCCTCTGAACGCGCAACAGGAGCCCGGGACCATGCCAATAGTCTTTTCCCAGCGCCAGCAGACTGCCATAGCCTGGTCGTTGACCCTGCTGGCCGCGGCTGCGGCCATCAGCGTGCTGGCGTTTGGCTTCATCATGCTGGCCCGGCTTCTTGCCAGGTTCTCAGGCGTCCTCGCCCCGCTTTTCACAGCCGCCGTCCTGGCCCTGATCCTGAAGCCCTACCAGGCGTTTTTCCGCAATCGCCTCCGGCTGCGGCCCGTTCCGGCAATGCTGGCCGTGTGCGTGACGATAGTGACGCCCCTTGTCCTGCTGCTATGGATGTTGGGCGGAATGCTTATCGAACAGGCCGGCGACCTGCTGCAGCACATGCCCGCGAACATGGAGGCGATGCGCGGGCGCGCGCTGGAGCTCTGGCCGAAGCTCAACGAGAAGCTCGTGGAATATGGCGTGGCCGCCCGCCTTCGTTCGGTGCTTGAGGGCCGGTCCGCGGACATTGTATCGGCCGCGCAGGGCGCGCTGGAAGGCGCGCTGAGCCTTGGGGCATCCGCTTTCCGGTCCGTGGCCGGCCTGCTCACGTGGGCCGCCCTGCCCGTGTACCTTGTATTCATGCTCATGGCCGATCCAATCAGCAAGGAGCAGGTCGAGAAGATGCTGCCGTTTCTCAAGCCGGAAACGCGGCGGGACGCCGCCTATCTTGCGGATGAGTTCGTCTCGATAGTGGTTGCGTTCTTTCGAGGCCAGCTGGTGGTGGCATTCTGCCAGGCCGTTCTGTTCGGTTTTGGCTTCATGTTTTGCGGTCTCCAGTACGGGTTCCTGATCGGCTTTGTAATGGGCTTGCTCAACATTATTCCATACCTGGGCAACATCCTGGGCCTTTCGATAGCCCTGCCCCTGGCCTTTTTCCAGGCCGGCGGCGGACCCGGAACCGCGGCGCTCATTCTGCTGGTATTCGGAGCCGTCCAATTCCTCGAGGCGTATGTTCTCACCCCCAGAATCATCGGAAACACCACGGGCCTGCATCCCGTGGCCATCATCTTTTCGATTTTTTTCTGGGGCTCGGCTTTCAACGGCATGGTGGGCATCATCCTTGCTGTTCCGCTTTCCGCCTTTCTCGTCGTGCTCTGGAGGCTTGTCAAAGAAAGGTACATGCGGGAGATCGTATAGAAAGCCGGCGGTTTCCGTTGCGCCAGGAGCGCTGCTGCGCTAGAGTCGCCTTCGCCATGTCCTTCACCGAATTTAACGGCCCGGAAAGCGCGTTTCAACAATGATCGATCTGCACATACATTCCACGTTCTCTGACGGCAGCCAAACGCCCGAACAGCTCGTGGCCCAGGGCGTCAAAATCGGGCTGACCGCCCTTGCCCTGACGGACCACGACAACGCCGCGGGCGTGGAGCGTTTCATGGCAGCCTGCCGGGAAAGCCCGTTGCGCGGCATCCCCGGCGTGGAGGTCAGCGTGGATTGCGACAACGGCTCCATGCATATCCTCGGGTACTTCATTGACCCCAAGAATCCGAACCTCTGTAAACTGCTTGGCGGCATCCAGGATCACCGCGCTGAACGCAACCGTGAAATACTCAAGCACCTGGTCCGGCTGGGCTTGAGCATCACCATGGAAGAGGTGGCATCCCGAGCCGGCGGCGAGGTTGTCGGCCGGCCCCATTTTGCGCAGGCCCTGCGCGATCGCGGCTATGTAAAGACCTTTGACGAGGCGTTCAAGAATTACCTGAGCCGCGGCAAGCCGGCCTATGTCGAGAGAGTCCGCCAATCGCCGGCCGAAGGCATTGAAATGATACGCAATGCCGGAGGCGTCGCCGTGCTGGCTCATCCTTTCACGCTCACGGGCGGGCGGGAAACGCTCAGGCGCCTGGTAAAGGGCCTGGCCGCGGACGGGCTGCAGGGCATCGAGGTCTATTACCCCAGGCACACGGGCAAGATGATGCGGTTTTACACCAAGCTGGCGAAGGAATTCAATCTTGTCATCACGGGCGGCACCGATTACCACGGCGCCCCGATGCCCGATATCATGCTTGGCTCTGGTTTCGGCAGCCTGAACGTACCTGATGAACTCGTCGACCAGCTTGCGGCCCGGCGCCCCGCCTGAGCCCGCCGGAATCTATGTGCACGTGCCGTTCTGCGACGGGAAATGCGTTTACTGCGCGTTTTATTCCGTCATGCTGGATCCGGCGCTGGCCGATCGCTGGCTCGCCGCGCTTGAATTGGAGATGCGCCGCTGCGCTCTGCCCGAACCCGTGGAGACCGGGACCATTTACGTCGGGGGCGGCACTCCAACCATTCTCGGCTCCAAGCGGATCGAGCGCCTGTGCTCCGGGCTCCGGCGCCGGTTTCCCCTGCGGCGGAACGGCGAATGGTCCGTTGAAGCCAATCCCGGAACGCTGACGCGAGAGACGCTGGAAACTCTTGCCGCCGCGGGCGTCAACCGCCTCAGCCTGGGCGCCCAATCCTTCGACGATCGAGTCCTGCTTCGCCTGGGCAGGCGGCATACGGCTGCGGATATTTTCCGGGCCTTCGACCTGGCGCGCGAAGCGGGCTTTCGAAACATAGGCCTTGATTTGATCGCCTGCGTTCCGGGAGTGGGGCCGCGGACATGGCAGCGCACGCTGGATAGCGCCGTCGCCCTGCGGCCCGAACACGTGTCCGTCTACGCGCTCACGTTCGAGGAGGGGTCCCGCCTCTGCGCGCGCAGCCCCGGCGCCCGGCTCCGGGCCAAGCCTGATCGGGAACAGCTCAACGATCTGCGCCGGGCCGAAAAAGCGCTGAGCCAGGCCGGTTTTCGCCGGTACGAAATATCGAATTACGCGCGGCCCGGGTTCGAATGCCGGCACAACACGGCCTGCTGGCGCGGCGAGGATTACCTCGGGTTCGGCCCGGCCGCGGCCTCGTGCTCGGGCCTCCTTCGGTGGGCCAACGCCCCGGACCTTGCATCATACCTGGCCGCCCTGGAAGGCGGGGGCGACCCCCCGCGGGAATTCGACGAGCTCACGCCCCGGATCCGGGCCGCCGAGCGCCTTATCTTCGGGCTGCGGATGTTGGAAGGCGTTCAGCTCGAGGCTGTCGGCGGATTCGAGCGGAAACTGGAGCCGCTGCGCGAACAGCGCCTGGTCGAAATCAAGGATGGAAGATGGCGCATGAGCCGGCGCGGCCTGGACCTCGCGGACGCCATAGCCGTGGAGCTGCTCGGCGACTGAAGCCCTGCGGGATCGCGGGCGGTTGCGAATACAAAAGTTATTGACAATGCCCGGCGCCCTGTGGCAGAATAAGAATTACAGCGGTATTAAACCAAGGGGCGAAAAGGCCGGGCGTTTCAATCAATAGGAAGCAAGCAGAAGCCCGTCCCTCGACAAACCCGTGAACAGGAACGACGGCAACATTCCATCCGCGCCGCAATCCGCCGGCTGCATCCTTGTCATCGAAGGGGACAGCAAGAGCAGGGCTGCGCTATGCAACTGCCTGGAAGCCTGGGGGTACTCGGCCGCGCTCGCCGACGAAGGCAGGAAGGCGATTGACAGGGCATTGGCCAATTCGCCTGACGTTTTGCTTGTGAATGCCGCTTCACATGCCGAAAAAAAACAGACTGACTCGCGCTCCCCGGCGGCGGACTCGGCGGCAGGCGCTTCCGCCCCGGCCGGCGAAGCCCCGCCGAAACCCTTGAAGAAGCATCGCTTTTCCCTCTCATCTACTGGTGTCAAGGCCCAGTTCGCGGTGGCAATAGCCCTGAATTCGGTGATTCCCCTGCTTATAGTAACGTACCTTTGGCTGAACGGCTGGATGGGAGCCAGGACGACCTTGGATAAGCTCTGGCCTCTGATGGCGCTGGTTCTTCCATTCATGGGGCTGGGGTACTGGATCCTGTACAAGTACCCGGTCAACATCCTGCGCCTCCGGCAATACATGGAGAGTCTGACGGGCGGCAAATTACCGGACCAAGTCGCATTGGTGACGGACGAGGACGACCTTGCCGCGATAGAAGCGCTCATGCAAAAGGTGGTGAAGCAGACGGAAGAGCGCGTGAAAACAATTGAAGCCCAAACCGAGTCCCTGCTCGATGCCGAAAGGCAGAGAGTGATGATCGAGGCGCTGGGCACCGCCTGCCACCATCTGGGCCAGCCGGCCACGGTCATCATCGGATACCTCGAAATGACTCGGCGCATGGATTTGCCGGCGGAAGCCCAGGCCATGCTGGAGGAGTGCCGGGTGGCCGCCGATGCCGTGGCGAGCATACTCGACCGGCTTCAGCAGATGACGGTGTACCGCACCGAACCGTACCTGCCGCAAAAAACGTCGGATCCAGAGTCCTCCAAGTCCGATAACCTGATCAAGATCTGGTAGCCGCGCCGCGGCATTCCGCCCTGGCTTCGGCATCCCCTCATACTTCCCGCCCCGGGACGCCGGCGAATCCGCTGGATATTTTCCCGCCACCCGCTACGATGTTAGGAGTTTGGATTGTTAAGCTCATTATTTTGGAGGCGGTATGGCAAAGGAACGAAAGAAATCGGCATACGCGGCCGCGGGCGTGGACATAGATGAAAAGGCGAATGCAATTAGCGCGGTGAAGAAGATGGTGGACGGCACCCGGGTCCGGGGCGTAATGAGCGGGATAGGTTTTTTCGGAGGAATGTTCCAGGCGCCCGGCCGCGGCAGGATACTGCTGGCCAGCATGGACGGAGTGGGCACCAAGCTGAAAGTGGCATGCATGGCCGGCCGCCACGACACGGTCGGACAGGATATCGTGAACCATTGCGTGAACGACATACTGGTGCATGGGGCCGAGCCCCTTTTCTTCCTGGACTATGTCGGGGCGTCCCGGTTCGAAGGCCGGGTGTTCAAGGAGATTGTCTCGGGCCTTTGCAAGGCCTGCCGCGAAAACGGGTGCGCGCTGTTGGGCGGCGAGACCGCCGAGATGCCCGGGCTCTATCCGAAGGGGGAATATGACCTCGTGGGCACAATTGTGGGCGTCGTGGACAGGCGCCGGGTCATCACCGGGCGGACCATTCGAAAGGGCGACGCGATTCTCGGATTGTGTTCTTCAGGCCTGCACACGAACGGGTATTCGCTTGCGCGCAAGGTGATTTTCGACAAGCTTAACCTGGGCGTTTTTGACGAGTTCCCCGGCACGGGGCGGACCGTGGCCGATGTGCTGCTGGCGGTCCACAAAAGCTATCTCAAGCCTGTCAAGGCCGTTATGAAGCAGGTCACGATCCGCGGAATGGCCCACATAACGGGAGGCGGCTTCGTTGACAACATTCCCCGGGTGCTCCCGAAGAACGTGTCGGCGGTGATCGACCGGTCAGCATGGGAAGTGCCGCCCGAATTCGAATTTCTGCAGGCGCGCGGAAAGGTAGGCCGCGACGAGATGTACCGTGTGTTCAACATGGGCGTCGGCATGGCCGTCATCGTTCGGGAGCCGGAAGCCGAAAAAGCGATGAAGCTGATCCGGCAGGCAGGGGAAAAACCGTTTCGAATGGGCGTGATCGAGAAAGGGGACGGCCGGGTCCGGCTCGTAAAATAGCACGGCTTGTGCTGACGCCGTTTTGAAACGGCTCTTGTTCAGACGATTCCCCCTGTCTTTATTCTTCAGCGCGGCGGGCGCGGGCCCGGGTGGGGGCCCGGCCCGGGGCCGGGGCGCGGACCCGGGCGCGGGCCTGGGCCGGGGTGAGGCCTTGGCCCGGGTCCGATGTCAGGCCCATGGCCATGCCAGTGGCGCGGCGGAGGAGGGGGCGCGTAATAACGGCTGGGCGCCCAGTCAAAATAAAAGATCCATGGGTATACCGGGTCCACGTAGTAATAGGTAGTTACAGTGGACTGCGCCGGCGCCTTGACAGCGGCACCGGTTGCCGGCGGCGCCGACGCGGACTGGCTCTGGGCCTTGGAGATCATGGCGTTGACAACCTTGTCTGAAACACCTTCATTTTTGAGCTCGATGATGTCCTGGGCTGAGAGCGGCTGCACAAAACTCGCGGACTGCACCTTGTTAATGATCACTTCGTCGCTGATCTTGGCCTTGGACATTTCGATCAGGTCGGCTTTTCCGACCGGCGGATTGGCCGCTGCCTGCGCCTGGGCCCGGGCCTGGGCCTCGTAATATGCCTGCGCCTGGGCATCTGCCGCGGCCTTGCTGTCGAGGTTTTCCCCGGCCACGGCGCCCGCCGCGCCGCCTATCAGGGCGCCCGCAAGCGCGCCTTCGGCGGGCCGGCCGTATGCGGCGCCAATGATGGTTCCCGCGCCGACGCCCATGATCGCGCCGGCTGTCGAATGCGATTGCTGATACGAGCCGGGGGTTCCGCAGCCCGCCGCCAGCAGGCACGCTGCCGCAAGCGGCGCGCCTGTAATCAAAAAGCGTTTCATGTTCTGTTTCCTCCTGGAGTCAATGGCTTACTGACAAGGCGCATGAATGTGTTCTTCATCTCTGAAAGTATACCGGAATGCTCCGGCGGGATCAACTGCTATTTGAGGAGCGGCGGCCGGCCGGAGGCCCTGGGGCACCACGGGCTGCCCGCGGCTTTTTACGGCGGCCCGAGGCGGGTAAAGATTTTGCCGTTTCCGCGCCAAAAGATTCTTGAAATGGGAACCGGTTCCGTATATCAAGCGGCGGTGTCGGAAGAGTCGGGATCGGAAGCATGTTCCGCCGACATTGTCGCCGGACTTGGGCGGCATGCCTGCGCCGTGCTTAGGGCGGAAGGGCGTGCGGGGAATCTCAAACGCGCCCGGATCGCGCCGGCGGCCGGTGAGAAGCCGCTTTTTTGACGGCGGTTCGAAGGAGAGGCAACCAGATGAATATGAAGCCTGACTCATTAGTGCGTTGGACGCGCGACAATGCGGCCGATCTGTACGGCATCCGGAATTGGGGCCACGGGTACTTTGACATCTCCGAGCGCGGCGAAGTGGAAGTGCGGCCGCTCGGGAACGGCTCCGAGCTGGCGATCAGCATCATGGACGTGCTTTCAGGCCTCAAGCAGCGGGGCCAGAGCCTGCCTGTGCTGCTGCGCTTCGCGGACATTCTTTCTTCCCGCATCGAGCAGCTGTATGGCGCGTTCAACGCGGCCATAAGCGAGCTCGGATACCAGGGAGTGTACCGGGGGGTGTATCCGATCAAGGTCAACCAGCAGAAGCAGGTGGTGGCCGAGATCATGGAATTCGGCCGGAAGCATCATCACGGGCTGGAGGCCGGCAGCAAGGCGGAACTGATGGCCGCAATCGCCTACGTGGACGATCCCGAGGCGCTGGTGGTCTGCAACGGCTACAAGGACGAGGAGTTCATAGACCTGGCGCTTTACGCGCGCAAGATAGGCATACAGACCGTGCTGGTCATCGAAATGTCGAGCGAGCTGCCCATCATTCTGGCCCGCGCCGCGCGCATGGGCGTCCGGCCCTGCCTCGGCGTGAGGGTCAAGCTCTCGAGCCGCGCGGGCGGGCATTGGGACGGCTCCGGCGGCGACCGCAGCATGTTCGGGGTTCAACCCCATCAGGTGATAGACATCATCGACAGGCTGGCCGCGGAAAACATGCTCGACTGCCTGCAGATGCTGCACTACCACCTCGGCTCCCAGGTGCCGAACATACGGAACATCCGCGGCGCCCTGCGGGAGGCTTGCCGGTACTACGTGGCCATGGCGCGGGAGGGCGCCGCAATGGGCATGATAAACATCGGCGGCGGCCTTGCCGTGGACTATGACGGATCCCACACCAACTTCGCCAGCAGCCGCAACTACACGGACGCGGAATACGCGACCGATGTTGTCGAGGAGATCATGACCATGACCCGGGAGGCGGGCCTGCCGCCTCCAACCATTGTCAACGAATCCGGCCGCGCCACGGTTGCCTACCATTCGATCCTGATCTTCAACGTGCTCGAGGCCAGCCGCTTCGAGCCCAAGAGCGTTTCCGACAAGCTGTCCGAGCAGCATCACAAGGCGCTTCATACGCTCAGGGACATCAGGAACACGCTCAATACGAAGAACCTCCAGGAATTCTACCACGATGCCGTGGATTGCCGCGAGGAGATACGAGGGCTCTTCCAGCACGGGCAGATCACCCTGCGCGAGCGGGCTATAGGCGAATGCCTGTTCTGGGACATCATGTGCCGGATTGCCGCGGAGAGCCGGCAGGGCAAGTATATCCCGGAGGAACTGGCTGGCATGGAGAACTCGCTGGCCGATCTCTACTACTGCAACTTCAGCGTTTTCCAGTCACTGCCGGATTCCTGGGCCATCGATCAGCTGTTCCCGGTCATGCCCATACACAGGCTCCTGGAAATGCCCACGCGCAAGGCCATTTTGTCGGACATCACCTGCGACTCTGACGGAAAAATAGACAAGTTCATCGACCTACACGATGTGAAAAGCACCCTGCCCGTGCATGAGCTCGACGACGACGACGATTACTATCTCGGCGTGTTTCTCGTGGGCGCATATCAGGAGACGCTCGGGGACCTCCATAACCTCATGGGCGACACGAACGTGCTGCATATACGCATCGGCAAGGACGGCCAGTTCGAGTTCGCCCACGAAATCGCGGGCGACACCGTCGCGGACGTGCTGTCGGTGGTCGAATACGACCCGCGCGACATGCTCGGCCGGATTCGGACCACGGCGGAGCGGGCCGTGCGCGAAGGCAGGATCACGCCAACCGAACGCCGCGAAATCATGGACGCCTACGAAACGGGCATGCGCGGGTACACTTATTTCGAGTCGTGATTCCCGCCGGAAAAAAAAGGGGGAAGCGCACGCGGCGCTTCCCCCGGGCGTAACGGAATAACACCCGCCCTTACTGGGCCGGGACTTCCTCAATGGCTGTCACCTTCACGAAAATCACTTTCTTCTTGCCGTTCTTTTCCTTTGAAAAACCTTCGCCGGACACCTTGACATTCTTGTCCACGAAAGTGCCGTAATCCAGGGCCGCTTCGCCTTCTTTCGCCTTCTTGACCGGGGGTAGATACACAGCGGCGCCGTCGGCGGCGACGACCTTGTAAATCGCCTTCTTCACCTCTGCGCCTTCCTTGCCCTTGAAAGTCTTTTCTTCCTTTGTGACTTTTCCGGCAAAAGTGATTGGCTCCATGGCCGGCTTGGCGACAGGCTTAACCTTTGCGGCCGGAGCGGCCTCGGCGGCCTTGCCGGTGTCAATCGCCTTTTCAGCGGCCGGAGCGGCCGCGGCTTCATCGCCGCCGGCATACGCGCTGGAACCCAGGACAAGACCCGCAACGGCTAGCATCGCAATCAAAAGCTTCATGTGTCAATTCTCCCAAAAAAGCTGTTTCTTTGAAAACATCGCCTGACGTGTGCGAAAGCGGACTGTATGGGGCTTTCACCTCCTTTGTTCGGCCGGGAAAAATCCCTGGTGGCGATTGTGTTGGCGCAGAGAATTAATATGCCGGAAATCCCCCCTCCGCACAAGACAAATATTCAACGCGGTTCAGGCTTTCGGGGCTGCGTCAAGAATGCCGTAATACCGGCTCGCGAGGACGCTCGCGGAGGGGTTGCGGCGCAGCATAAGATGAAAAGAGCGCCGGGCCGGGGCAGCGCGCCCGGCGGAAAAAACACTTTACCGGCTTGCTTTATGCACGGGGTGAAGCTAGGGTGTGCGCGTGTCGGCCATGACTGACTCGTCATTCCATTCCACATTGATCGACTGGCTGCGGCGGCATGCCTGGCTGCGGCGCCTTCTCATTATCGCCTGGCACGTCGCAGGAACCTGCGTCTGCTATTGCCTTGCTTTTTACATTCGCTTTGAGGGGGATCTCCCGGCCGCCGCGGCGGGCATGATGAGGCGCACTTTGCCCATCCTTGTCCTTGTCAATCTCTCCGTGTTTGCCCTGGTCCGCCTTCATTCGGGGATGTGGGCTTTTTTCAGCATGTCCGACCTGGCTCGGGTGCTTTTCGCCGTCGTTTCGGCGACCGGCATTTTCGCCCTGCTGATTTTCGTGCTGCTGGATTTCTCGTTCCGCGAGTATCCGCGCTCGGTGTTTGTCATAACCCTGTTGCTCATGGTGGCCTGGATGGCCGGCGCCCGGCTCGTGGTCAGGCTGATCCGCGAGCGGAAAGGCCTGTCAAGTCGCAGGGAATCCGGCCGCGACAGGGCGCTGATCGTCGGCCGCCTTGAAGACGCGGAGGATGTCATCAAGGCCTGGGACGAGGGAAACACGGGCATCAGGGCCGTTGTCACCGACGAAACCAGCGCCATCGGCCTCACCGAGCGAGGCGTGCCCGTGACGGGGCCCGTGTCGGAGATCGGCAGGATAGCCCGCAGGCTCGGGGCCGATCGGGTCATAATCCTGCCGCCCTACACAAAGCCGAGGCAGATCAACCAAATCATGGAGGATTGCTCCAAGGCGGGGGCAGTCTGCACATTCAAGATGATTCCATCCATGGCGGACGTTGCCAGCGGCCGCGTGCAGCACTCGGGGATCAGGAGCGTGGAGCTGGAGGATTTGCTCGGGCGGCCCGAACTCAGCTTCAACCGGCAGTCGGTGCGGGACATGATCAGCGGGAAAATCGTGATGGTCACGGGCGCCGGGGGCAGCATCGGCTCCGAGCTTGTAAGGCAGATAGCCCATTACGGGCCGAAGAAGCTGATCATGCTGGACATGTCGGAATTCAACCTGTATTCGATCGACATGGAGCTTCGGAAAAGCGCGCCCGGGCTGGCCCTGGCCTCGATGGCCGGAAGCGTGTGCGACGCCGGCCTTCTTGACCGCCTGTTCAGGCGGCACCCTGTGCAGGTGCTCTTTCATGCGGCCGCCTACAAGCACGTTCCGATTATGGAGGACAACGTCGCCGTCTGCGTGCACAACAATGTCGTCGGGACCGCCCGCCTCGCGGACAAGGCCCAGGAATGCGGCGTCGAGCGCTTCGTGCTGATCTCTTCGGACAAGGCGGTCCGGCCCACAAGCGTGATGGGCGCAACCAAGCGGCTTGCGGAAGAAATCGTGCAGAACCGGCGGAATAACGGCCCGCCCTGCTTCGTTACGGTTCGGTTCGGAAACGTCCTTGGAAGCAGCGGGAGCGTGATCCCGCTGTTCAAGGAGCAGATCAGGCGCGGCGGCCCCGTGACAGTAACCAGCCCGAACATGACCCGCTTCTTCATGTCCATTCCTGAAGCCGTGGACCTGGTGCTGCAGGCGGGCGTGGGCGGCAACAATGGGGATATCATGGTTCTGGAGATGGGCGAGACTGTCCGGATCGCGGACATGGCCCGGCGGCTGATCGAGCTGTCCGGCCTGCGTGCTGGCGAGGACATAGAAATCGCGTACACCGGCATACGGCCCGGCGAAAAGGAGTTCGAGGAGCTTATGACGGAAGACGAAAATGTCGTTCGCACGCCCTATGAGAAAATCTGGGTCATTCAGAAGAAACCCGGGGAGGGCGTCCCGCCGCTGGACATCGAGAGCCTTTCCCGCCTTGCCGAAACGGGCGATGAATTCGCCCTGCGCGCGGAGCTTGCGCGGCTCATTCCGGACGCCACCCTTGGAAAGGGCGGGCGCGGCGCCTAGGCGGCGATTGCAGCGCGGTTTTCCCTGCAACCGGCTGCCCTCTTGCCGGTGCGGCGCCATTCGACGGACATTTTCAGCGCATCGCAGCACAAGGTCCGGGCGGCGGGAGGCCGCGCAATGCGAATACTCACCTTTGACCTTGAAGATTGGTTCCACCTTGCCGGCGCCCAAGGTCCCGGGGCCGAGGCCTGGGCCGAGCCGCGGGTTGAGGCGATGGCGGACCGGGTGCTGGCCGTATTGTCGGATACGCGCCAGGCTGCCACGTTCTTCTGCCTCGGCGCCGTTGCGGACGCCCATCCGGCCCTGGTCCGGAGGATCGCCGCGGCCGGCCACGAGGTGGGATGCCATTCGCACCTGCACCGGACGCTTGCGGAGACGGGCCCGGCCGCATTTCGGGAGGATTTGCGGCGGGCGCTCGGCATTCTGGGGGATTGCGCGGGCTCGAGGGTGACCGCTTACCGCGCGCCGGCCTTCTCGCTGAACCGCGCCGCGGCGTGGGCAACTGGCATGTTGGCGGAGGAGGGGATCGAGGCGGATGCGTCCCTTTTTTCCGTGACATGGGGAACTCCCGGCCTGGGCGCGATGGCGAACGCTCCTTTCAGAATCAGGGCCAACGGCGGAACGCTCCTGGAGTTTCCCATGAATACCTGGCGCTTCGGCCCTGTCCGATTGCGTTTGACCGGGGGCTATTTCAGGGCGCTGCCGTATCCGGCGCTGCGCCGGTTGCTGCGCCGCCCCGGGTATGCGATGACATGTTTTCACCCGCGCGATTTCGACGCGGATATGCCCCGGCATCACGGGCTCGGCGCGCTGCGGAGCGCCAAGCTGAGGCTGGGGCTTTCCGGCGCGCTTGAGAAGCTGCGCCGGATGCTGCTGGAGTTCCGGTTTTTGAGCCTGCGCGCCGCATCGGGAATCGTGGACTGGGATCGGACTCCTGTGCTGCCCTTATGAAGAACACGGATCTTCCAATCTACGAGATCGAAGGCGCGCTGCGGGCGGCGCTGCGCTCGTTCAGGCGCCTGATCGTTCAGGCGCCCGCCGGGTCGGGCAAGTCGACGCAGGTCCCCCAGATGCTTCTCGACGGCGCCATGGCGGGCGCCGGGCGGATCGTCGTGCTGCAGCCGCGCCGGCTGGCCGCCCGGCTGCTGGCGAAGCGGGTGGCGGAAGAACGCGGCGCGCCCCTTGGCGGCGAGGTCGGCTACCAGGTCAGGTTCGAAGACTTTTCGTGCGCTCAGACGCGGATCCAGTTCGTAACCGAGGGGATCCTACTGCGGCGCATGCTTTCGAACCCCGGGCTCGACGGCGTGGCGGCAGTGCTTTTCGACGAATTCCACGAGCGTCACGCGTACGGCGACGTGTCCCTGGCCATGGCGCTCCGCCTGCAGGAGACGCGCCGGCAGGACCTGTTGATAGGGGTGATGTCGGCCACGCTCGATCCCGGCCCGGTTGCGCGCTACCTCGACCCCTGCGCGGTCCTGAGCTCGGCGGGCCGGATGCACGCGGTCGAGATGCGATACCTCGACGCGCCGGGCGATCCGCGCCGGGCGCCGCCGGTCTGGGAGCAGGCGGCGGATGCCTGCGAGCGCCTTCTGTGCGCCGGCGAGGAGGGGGACGGGCTGGTCTTCATGCCCGGCGCCTATGAGATCGATCGCACGGTGCAGGCGCTCCGGGCGCGGCCGGGCATCGGGAGCCGCGCGATATTTCCCCTGCACGGCGGGCTTTCGCCGAAAAGCCAGGACGCCGCGGTTGCGCGAAGCAACCGCCGGAAGATCGTTGTGGCCACCAATGTCGCTGAGACCTCGATCACGATGGAAGGCGTGACCTTCGTGGTGGACAGCGGCCTGGCGCGCGCGGCGCGCTTCGACCCGTACCGCGGGATAGACACGCTCCTCGTCGAGCGGATCAGCCGCGCCTCGGCGGACCAGCGCGCGGGCCGCGCCGGCCGCACGGCGCCCGGCAGGTGCATCCGGCTGTGGACCGAGCGCGAGCAGGCGGCGCGCATTCCGGCCGATCTCCCGGAAATACGGCGTGTGGACCTTGCTGAAATACTCCTGCTCCTGCGCGCGGGCGGCGTGGGCGGCGCGGCGGAACTGCGCTGGCTGGATTTGCCGGAGCCCCGCGCCCTGGAGCGGGCCGAGGGCCTGCTGCGCGATCTCGGCGCGCTCGACCGGGCGACCGGCGCCGTGACGGACCTGGGCCGGCGCATGCTGGCTTTTCCGCTGCACCCGCGCTATTCCTGCATGCTCCTTGCGGCCGGGGATTTGGGCTGCGTGCGCGAAGCCTCGCTCATCGCGGCCCTCACGCAGGACCGCGGCATCCTGTTCCGGCGCGCGGACGGGCAGACGAGGGACGACCGCGAGCTGCGGCTGGGCGAGCCGGCGGAATCGGATTTCACGCTCCTGGCGCGCGCATGGGAATATGCGCGCGAACGCGATTACGAAACCGAAGCCTGCCGCCGGCTCGGCATCAACGCCGCGGCCGCCCGGCAGGTGGGGCTGCTGCACGAGCGCTTTCTCAGGCTCGCGCGCGCCCAGGGGCTCGCGCCCGGAACCGGCCCGGCGCCGGCCGACGCCGTCGGGCGGTGCGTGCTGGCGGGGTTCCCGGACCGGCTGGCAAAACGCATGGACGGCGGCACGCTGCGCTGCCGCCTCGTGCACGGGCGCGCCGGAGAGCTGGCCCGGGAAAGCGTGGTGCGCCGGAGCCCGCTGTTCGTGGCGGCCGAGGCGCGCGAGGTCGAGCGCGGCGCAGGCCGCGAATTGAACGTCATTCTCTCGCTCGCAACCGCAGTCCGGGAGGAATGGCTTCATTCTCTATACCCGGAGTGCTTTTCAGTCAAACGCGAAGTGGCGCTCGATGCCGAAACCCGGCGGGTGGTCGCGCTCGAGCACAGGATGTTCCGGGATCTCCCGCTCGAAACCCGGCGCACGGAGCAGGTGACGGACGACGAGGCCGCCGCGGCGCTGGCTGAGGAGGTCTTCAAGGGCCGGCTGTCTTTCAGCAGGTGGGACGACGCGGTGGAGCAGTGGATCGCCAGGCTCAACTGCCTTGCCGCATCGTGCCCGGACCTCGGCCTGCCGCCTATCGGCGAGGACGGGCGGCGCACGCTCGTCGAGCAGGCGTGCCACGGGTGCCGCGGCGCGCGGGATTTGAAGGAGCGCGATGTCATTGGCGTGGTGCGCGGCTGGCTGAACCCCGCGCAGGCAGGGCTGCTGGACCGGATGATGCCGGAGCGCTTGACCCTGCCGAGCGGCCGGCGCGCGCGCCTGGTGTTCTCCGAGGGGGCGCCGCCGGCGCTTTCCGCGACGATCCAGGACCTGTACGGCGTGGAACGCGGGCTGTCCGTTGCGGGCGGCCGGGTGCCTGTTCTCATTCATGTGCTTGCGCCCAACCGCAGGGATGTGCAGGTTACCGCGGACCTGGCCGGCTTCTGGCGCGACGCTTACCCGGGGCTCAAGCGCGAGCTGCAGCGCAGGTACCCGCGGCACGAATGGCGGTGAGGCGTTGCCGGGCCGCGACACGCCCTTGATTTGGCGCCGGTTTGTGTTAAGGTACCCCGCGCAACATTGTCCGCCAAACTTTTTTGCGGACTGCGATGGAGTCTGCCATGTACGAGCCTGTGTCCAATTCGGTGAATTTCCCGGCCTTGGAGCGTGATATCCTCGAGTATTGGAAGCGCGAGCGGATATTCGAGAAATCCCTGAAACTTTCGCCGCGCGAGATGGTGTTTTATGACGGGCCGCCTTTCCCGACGGGCACTCCCCATTTCGGCACGATTTTCGTCTCCATCCTGAAGGATGCGCTTGCCCGTTTTTTCACCATGGACGGCTATGCCGTGCCCCGGCGCTGGGGCTGGGACTGTCACGGGCTTCCCATCGAGAACGCAGTGGAAAAAAAGCTGGGCGTAAAGGACAAGACCCAGATCGAGAAGACCATAGGGGTTGCCGCGTTCAACGACGCCTGCCGCGCGCTGGTGTCGGACTGCAACGAAAACTGGAAAAGCTACATCAACAAGATCGGCCGATGGGTCGACTACGAGAACGCGTACCGGACGCTCGACAAGAGCTACATGGAATCCGTGCTCTGGGTGTTCAAGCAGTGCCACGACAAGGGCCTGATCTACAAGGACTACCGGGTTACGCCATACTGCTACCGCTGCGAGACGTCGCTGTCCATCTCCGACACGCGCGAGTCGGACTCGACCCGGCCGAGGCAGGACCCTGAAGTGATCATCCGGTTCCGGGCCGGCGACGGGATAGGCGGCCTGCCGACCTGGTACCTGGCCTGGACGACCACGCCGTGGACCCTGATTTCGAACCTTGCCCTTGCCGTGGGGCCGGACTTCGGTTACGCGGCAGTCGAACACGAAGGCCAGGCCTATGTCCTGAGCGAGGCGGCCCTGCCGAAGCTGACCCGGGAGCTCGGCGAACAGCCGAAGGTGCTGGCGCGCATGAAAGGGAGCGAGTTGGTCGGCCGGCGCTACGCGCCGGTGTTCCCGCATTTCCGCGAGCTTGCCGCACAGGGCTATTTCCGGATACTTGCCGGCGAATTTGTCACCCTCGAGGACGGCACGGGCATCGTGCACATGGCGCCCGCGTACGGCGAGGATGACTACTGGCTCTGCAAGCGCAACGGGCTGGGCGTGAAAAACCCGGTTGACGCAAAGGGCTGTTTCACGGCGGAGATTCCGGAATACGCCGGGCGCAACGTGCACGACTGCAACAAGGACATCATCCGGCGCCTCAAGGAGCAGGGCGACCTGGTGCGGCACAGCACGGTGGTGCACAACTACCCCCACTGCTGGCGCTGCCGCAGCCCGCTGATATACCGGGCCATGGACGCCTGGTATTTTTCCGTGGAAAAGATCAAGGACCGGCTGCTGAAGCACAACGAGGCGATCGGGTGGGTGCCGGAGCATATCCGCGAGGGCCGCTTCGGGAAATGGCTTGAAGGCGCGCGGGATTGGAACATCTCGCGATCCCGCTTCTGGGGCACGCCCATTCCGGTCTGGGAATGCGGGGCGCCCGGATGCGGGGAGCGCGTCGTGGCCGGCTCGGTACGGGAGCTCGAGGCCATGGCCGGGCGCCCGCTCCAGGACATTCACAAGGAGTTCCTCGACGCGATCCGCCCGGCATGCCCGCGCTGCGGCGCCCTGATGCAGCGGGTCAGCGAGGTGCTCGACTGCTGGTTCGAGTCCGGGTCAATGCCATTTGGCCAGTGCCATTACCCGTTCGAGAACAAGGACTGGTTCGAAAAGCATTTTCCGGCCGATTTCATCGTGGAATACCCGGGCCAGCTCCGGGGCTGGTTCTACTACCTGCACGTGCTCGCGGTCGCGATTCTGGACCGGCCCTCGTTCAAGCACTGCCTGGTGCACGGCACGCTCCTGGCCGAGGACGGGTCCAAGATATCCAAGTCCAAGAAGAATTTCACGGATCCCATGACGCTGATCGACACGTACGGGGCCGATGCCCTGAGGCTCTACCTGCTCAATTCGCAGGCAGTGGTGATGGAGGACCTCAATTTCCGCGACGCGGGCGTGCAGGAGCAGATACGCGACGTGCTCCTGCCGGTCTGGAACGCGTTTTCATTCTTTGTCACCTACGCCAATATCGACTCTTACACGGGCGACCCTTCCGCGGTGCCCAAGCCCGGGCATCCGCTCGACCGCTGGATTCTCGCGCGGCTGTACCAGACGGAAAAGGAGGTCCGCAAGGCTTATCGCAGCTTCTATCTCAACCAGTGCCTCGGGCCGGTGGTGGCGTTCATCGAGGACCTCACAAACTGGTATATCAGGCAGTCGCGCGGCAGGTTCTGGGGCGGGGGCATGACACTGGACAAGAAGAGCGCCTATGACACGCTGTATTTCGTTCTCACCAGCCTCGCGCGGCTGTTCGCGCCTTCGGCGCCGTTCGTTTCAGAGCGGATTTACCGGCGCCTGGCCGGCGGCGATTCGGTACACCTCGCCGCCTGGCCGGAAATCCCGGGCGCGTTCAGGAATGACGCCCTGATCGAGGAGGTCCGGCTGGCGCGGCTGGTCGCCTCGCTGGGACTGTCCTTGCGCCAGAAGGCGGGCATCAAGGTGCGGCAGCCGCTGTCCCTGCTGACCGTGGCGCTGCCGAAAAACACGCCCTGGGAGCTGCTGGCGCCGCAGCTCGAGGTGCTGCGGAACGAGCTCAACGTCAAGCGCATCGAGTTCATGGACCAGCCCGAGAAGCTCGCGTCGGCTGTTGCCACGCCCAACCTCAAGCGGCTGGGTCCGAAGCTCGGCAGGGATACGCAGGCGGTCATCGTCTCGGCCAAGGCGGGCCAGATCCGCGAGGAAGGAAACAGCATAGTCGTTTTTCACAAGGACGGGCGCGAATGGCGCATGGACAGGCAGGATGTTTCAATCACGTACCAGGGCCGCGACGGCGCCGAGGTCATGTCAGACCGCGGCATCGTCGTGGCGCTGGACAAGACGCTGACGGAGGACCTGGTCGAGGAGGGCGTGGCCAACGAGGTGAACCGCGCGATCCAGAACATGCGCAAGGAGGCAGGCTACCAGGTCAGCGACCGGATCGAGCTCTGCATCGAGGGGCGGCTTCAGCCGGAATGGGCCGAGCGCCTGGCCGCTCTTGCGCTGGCGGAGCTCAAAACCATCCCGGCCGGCCAGGCCGATGGTGAGTCCGAAGTCGCGGTCGAAGGCCGGACCATCCGCGTGCGCGTGCGCCGGCCGAATCCCCGGGAATCCGGGTCCGAGACGGGTTGACTTGCCCAAGATGGGCCCCGGCATCGCACGGTAGATGGAAAGAAACGGGAGCATGGGGTCGCGTCTGAATGGCGCTTCGTAAAGCCCATCGTTTAACCCGGATTTTGCGTTTGGTCAGAGTGCGGCAGATGCAAGGCGCAGCGGGTGAAGGCGTATTGACATACTCCGAACCCGCTGCAACACAGCAGATGCCGCACTATGGCCAATCCCTCGTGGTTTGAAAAAGGATTCACGTGAAAGCATTATTCACCGGAGCACATCCCGATGACATCGAGAGCGGCGCCGGAGGCTGCATGGCGCGGCTCAAAGACCTGGGCCATGAATTG
>JAAZAB010000093.1 GCA_012514555.1 Lentisphaerota bacterium | reverse complement strand
GCCGAGCAATTGGAGAACATCCAGTCCATGCCGTTTTCATCCACGAGCCGGATGAGGCTCTGGGTAAGCTCTTCCACGGTCTCGTTGAATGCCTCGCTCGGGCTGTGCCCGTTCTGGCGCAGCACGTCGTACTGGGCTTCCATCACGCCCGCCAGCGCGCCCATCAGTATGCCGCGCTCACCGGTAAGGTCGCTGTACACCTCGTTCTCGAACGTGGTCGGGAACAGGTAGCCCGAGCCAATGCCGATGCCGACCGCCATGCACCGGTCCGCGGCCCGGCCGGTGTAATCCTGGAACACGGCATAGCTTGAATTGATCCCGGCGCCGGACAGGAAGTTCCGGCGCACTGACGTCCCGGAGCCCTTGGGCGCCACCATGATCACGTCCACGAAATCGGGCGCGACCACCCTGGTCTGGTTCCGGTACACGATCGAGAAGCCGTGCGAGAAATAAAGGGCGTCTCCCGGCTTCAGGCAGCGCTTGACCGCGGGCCAGATGATTTTCTGGGCGGCGTCCGAAACCAGTATCTGGATTATCGTGCCCTTGCGCACGGCGTCCTCGATGTCGAACAGGGTCCGGCCGGGCACCCAGCCGTCCTTGATCGCCCGGTTCCAGTCTTTCGCATACGCCTTGGACTGGCCGACGATTACCCTGAACCCGTTGTCCCGCAGGTTGAGGCCCTGGGCCGGGCCCTGCACGCCGTAGCCGATGATCGCGATGGTCTCGTTCTTGAGCACCTGCTTGGCCTTCGACATCGGGAATTCTTTGCGCGTGACTATTTTTTCCTTGTGGCCGCCAAAATCCATGAGGGGCATGCTTGTTTCTCCTTTCGAATTGTGACTTCGCGACTTCTGACTTTCGGTTTTTCCGTAAGGAATTTAACATCGTAGGCGATTTGTGCCCGGCGTCAAACAATTTGTTCGGGGATTGCGCAAAAACTAGTTGACGCGCCCGGCTCATGAGCGTATATCTGTTATGTCCCTTCCAAAGACAACTATTGCTCCAAGGAGGTGATCCAACTCGAATCAGCGTGGGATTTGCGCCAAAGGATTTTCAATGACCTGGTCACGCATGAAACCAGAATGTCCACCGGTTAATAAAAGGAAGATTGTCATGTCAAAGCTGCTTGTTGTGTTGTTCTGCATAGGTTTTGCGTTCGCAGGCGCCGTGCTTGCCCAGGACGCCGTTCCCGCCGCTGCTCCCGCGCCTGACGCCGCACCCGCCGCCGCGCCCGCAGCGCCCGCCGCTGCGCCTGTGGTCGTCGCGCCCCCGGCCGCGCCCGTTGCGCCCACCGAGTTCACGCGCACCGGCACAATCCTGGTTGTCAAGGATGCATCCGGAAAGACCACGATAAAGCTGATCCAGCTCGCATACGACCTGGTCGTGGACGATGCCAACAAGGCCATTGCGGACTTGGACGGCAAACGCGTTCGCGTTAAAGGCTCTTTTGTCGAGACAAGCGGAAAGAAGAACTTCTCGGTGAAGAGTTTTGAGCCCGTCGAAGTCCCGGCGCCCGCAGCGGCGCCCGCAGCGCCCGCGCCTGCAGCGCCCGCAGCGCCATAGAAACAGGCAAATTTCCACGTAAAAGGCCGCAACCGGCAGTCCCCGGCTGCGGCCTTTTTTTAATCAGTTTTTATCAATAACGCTGCAAGTTTCCTTTTTTTAATTCTTTGCTGCATTTTTTTCAAAAAAATTGTTGACTCTGTTTTTGAGTGTTGCATTATTTGTCTTACAAGGAAAAAATTTCGATGCGCCCAAGGGGTTGTGGTAGACGCACAGGATGCCCCCTAATTATTGGGTAGTTTGGGTGCGAAATTAGAGCCTTGACAAGGAGTGCGGTTGAATCCTGTAAAGCGCATTGCGCTGGTTTACACCTCAAAACAACGTGCCCAGGAGGTTAATTCTAGTCGTCATCCGGAGACGCTGAAGTCGGATGACGATGAACCTCCGGATTTGTACTCCGAATATGACACGGCTGAAACCGTGTCTGCCGTCAAAAAAGCTCTTTCGCGCCAATACGAAGTCACGGCCATCGAGGGCGATGAGTCCGTATTTGTAAACTTGAGGGAGTTGAAGCCAGACCTGGTTTTCAACATTTCCGAGGGATTTGCGGGGCCCAACCGGGAATCGCATGTTCCGATTGTGTGCGAGATGCTGGGCCTGCGCTACACGGGCTCCGACGGGCTGACCCTTGGCATCTGCCTTGACAAGGCCCGGACAAAAGAAATCCTGACCCACCACAAGATTCCTAACGCAAAGTTCACGGTCTGGAATGCCGGCGACGGCGATGGCAAATTGAAGCGGTTCCCGTTGCCGGCGATCGTCAAGCCCCTGCGCGAAGGCTCCTCGACAGGCATACGGAACAACAGCATGGTTGCGAGCGTTGATGCGCTGGTCGAGCGCAGCGCCGAGATTGCCGGCCTGTACCGGCAGCCGGTGCTGATAGAAGAGTTTCTCCCCGGCCGGGAATTCACGCTTGGCTTTATCGGCAACGCGCCGGACCTTGAGTTTCTGCCGCTGATCGAGATCAATCACGCCGTTCTGCCGAAGGGCGCCAATCCCATATACGGGTATGAGGCCAAGTGGCTTTGGGACGATCCCGCCGATCCCCTGCCAATGCTTATTTGTCCGGCCCCGGTCGAGCCCGCGCTTTTGAAGAAGATGCGCGCCATGGTGTCAAAGGCGGCGCAGGTGTTGAACATCCGCGATTGGTGCAGGGCGGACCTGCGCCTGGACTCGGCCGGCGCCCCCAGGATCCTGGAATTGAATCCCCTTCCGGGCATTCTGCCGGACCCGAGGGAAAACTCGGCGCTGCCCGCGGCCGCGCGGGCGATGGGAATTGCCTACGATGAGCTTATCCTGAAAGTTGCGAAGGTTGCCGGAGAACGCACCTCGGCTGCAAAATGAAAACAAAGCCGGGGATGAGAATAGGGGTTTTGTTCAACGCTTTCGACGCGCGCCTGCAGGGGGCGGACAAGGAGGCTGCTTCGGAGCTTGCAGTTGAATCTGCTGCGGCGCAGGCGACGAAGGCGTTGCGGGCGGCCGGGTGCCGGGCAGCGCTTCTGCCGGCGGCCGGCGATGTCGCGGACCTGGCGGAGCGGATTCTCCGGGCGCGGGCGAACGTAGTGGTGAACCTGTGCGAAAGCTTTCGAGGCGACCCGAAGCTCGAGGCCCAGACGGCGGGCCTTCTGGAGCTGATGGGGCAGCCTCACACAGGATGCGGATCGAGGACCTTGGCGCTGTGTCAAAACAAGTACCAGACGAACGCGCTTCTGGCGGCGCGGGGCTTGAGAGTGCCGCGCGGGTGGCCGGCAAACGCGCTCAGGGATTTGCCTGCCGCCCTGCCCTTCCCGCTCATGGTAAAGCCGAACGCGGAGGATGCCAGCAGGGGCATATACCCGGAATCGGTGGTCCGGACGCGCGGCGAGCTGCGGCGCCAGCTTTCGCGTGTGCTGGGTCGCTATGGCGCCCCGGCGCTCGTGGAAGAGTTTGTGGACGGGCGCGAATTCAACGTGGCGGTGATTCAAGACCCGGAAGCGCGGGCGCTGCCCGTTTCGGAGATCGATTTCCGCCTCCTGCCGAAAGGCCTGCCCCGGATCGTCGATTTCCCGGCAAAGTGGGACGAATCTCATCCTTCCTACCGGCAGACGCCGGCCGTGTGCCCGGCGCGCATCTCCAGGACAATGGCCGGAACCCTGGCGCGCCTTGCGCTCGAGGCTTTCGGGGAACTGGGCTTGAGCGGATATGGCCGCGTGGATTTCAGGACCGACGCCCGGGGCCGGCCCGTGATTATAGAGGTGAACCCGAATCCGGACACGAATCGCGGCGCGGGCTTTATGCTTGCGCTCGGCGCGGCCGGAATCACGGCTTCGGAGTTCTGGCTCGGGCAAGTTCGGCTTGCCTTGCGCCCCAGCGCACGAAAAAGGATTGCCCGGTGATTTCACCCAAGCCAGACCAGGGAAAGGAAAAGCCGCATGGCGCAAAGCTAGTGCCGGAATACGATGAGGCGTTTTCACAGGTGAGGCGGCGCCGGAACGTCGGGCGCCGGGCAGGTCGGAAATGCGTGTTTCGAGCAGGAGGGAGTTGGTAACGCAATGCAAACATGGCAGAAACTTCTCAAGAAAAGCCTGACCACGGCCGAGGAAGTCGCCGAAGTGTTCGGTCTGAATCTTGAAAGCGTGCGCGCAATTTCCGCCAAGTTCAAAATCCGGATCAATCCTTACTATCTTGGCCTGATCAAGACAAAGGATGACCCCATCTACAAGCAGGTTGTTCCGGACATCCGCGAGCTGGAATCCGGCGTTTGCACGGACGATCCGCTGGCTGAGGACCCGGATTCCCCCGTGCCCGGGATCGTGCACCGCTATCCCGACCGGGTTCTCTTCCTGGTATCCCACGAATGCGCTTCCTATTGCCGCTTCTGCACGCGCAAGCGCATGGTGGGCGACATCAAGAAGATGAACCCGCGCTTCATCGAAGACGGGATTGAATACATCCGGAGCCACCCGGAAATCCGGGACGTCATCGTGTCGGGCGGAGACCCCCTGCTGCTCGCCGATTCCCGGCTCGACGCCATACTCGGGGCGTTGCGAGCCATCCCGCACGTGGAAATAATCAGGATAGGCACGCGCGTGCCCTGCTTTCTGCCCCAACGCGTGACCAAGAACCTCGTGCGCGTCTTCAAAAAATATCACCCGCTCTACATAAACGTCCACTTCAATCACCCGGACGAGATTACGGACGAAGCCCGGCGCGCGCTGGGCATGCTGGCCGACGCCGGCATTCCGCTCGGCTGCCAGACCGTGCTGCTCAAGGGCGTCAACGACGATCCCGCCGTGATGCGGCGCCTCATGCAGAAGCTGCTGGCCGCCCGCGTCCGGCCGTATTACATTTACCAGGCCGACATGATCTCCGGAACGGATCACCTCCGCACGCGCGTGGAAGCCGGGCTTGAAATCATCAAGGAAGGCCTGCGCGGCTGGACCTCGGGGCTGGCGGTTCCGCATTTCGTCATAGACAGCCCCGGCGGCGGCGGCAAGATCCCGCTCCTGCCCAGCTACATCGAGTCGATAACCGACAAGGAGGTTGTGCTGCGCAACTACGAGGGCAAACGCCATGTGTATCTCCAGCCCTCGGAACAGCCGAACGTCAAACAGCCCGCTCCCGCGGCCGGGTCCGCGCCGGCCGCCCCCGCGAAAAAAGCGGCGCGCGCCGCGGCTCCCGCCCGGCCGGCGTGGGCCGCCATCGGGCGCTGAACCCGGAAGGCCCCAGCGTGTATGACTCAGCGCCCACTTCCATGCCGCGCCATGCCGATATGGTCGTGCTCTGGGACTGGAAGCATGACGCGGAATTCGCGCTCAAGCTCCAGTCCTGCTGCGCGGCCAGGAACCTCTCTTTTGCCTCGTTCCGCGGCCAGAGGGTGAAGGATTTCATCGCCTTCGCGGAGTCGGAGCCGTTCTCGGCCGGCCTGATCTTCGACCGCGTGTCTGACGTGCAGCCGGGCATCGTTTACCTGCTGCTCCGGCTCAAGCGGGCCGGCGCGCATCTCGTGAACGATCCGGAAATGATGGCCTGGTGCCGCGACAAGGCCACCATGCACCTGGAGCTGCTTTCCTCCGGCGTCCGCGTCCCCTACGGCCTCATCCTGTCCACGGCCGATCATGCGAAAAGGCTCGACCTGCTGGAACTCTGCAAGGAGCGGCTCGGATCTCCTTTTGTGATCAAGCCGGCCGAGGGCGGCGGCGGCGACGGAGTGGAACTCAACGCGCTCGGCTCGAATGACATCGCTGACTATTTCAGGAGGACGGGCGAAGGCAAGATCATGCTCCAGCGCAAAATACTCCCGCGGATACTCGGCCGGCGCAGGGGCTGGTTCCGTGTTTTCTGGGTGCTCGGCGCGGTGGTCCCCTGCTGGTGGGATGACCTCACCCACGTCTACGATCCGCTGGAGCCCGAAGACGAAGCCAGCTTCGGCCTCAAGCCGCTTTACGCGATCGTCGGCCTCATAGCGCGCATAAGCAAGATGGACCTTTTCACGACCGAGATAGCCGTGGACGAGGACGGCCAGCTTGTCGCCGTGGATTTCGTCAACGAGATGCCCGACCTCCGGTTCCAGGGCCAGCACCCGGACGGCGTTCCCGGCGCCGTGCTCGACCGTATTGCCGCGGCCCTCTCCGAGCGTTCGGCGGCGCTGGCGCGCGCTCGCGCGGACGCCGGGGAAGCGGGCAGTCAAAAAGGGGCCAGCGCGCCGTGAGCAAGCGCATCCTGATAATCAAGCTGAGTTCCATGGGGGACCTCTTTCACGCGCTTCCGGCCGTACACGCGCTCAAGAACGGCCTGGACGCCGAGGTTGACTGGGTGGTGCAGGCCGAATACGTGGATTGCGTCAGGCATTTCACCGATGTCGCCGGCGTGATCCCGTTTTATCGCCACGGGTTCTTCCGCAACATGTTCCGGTACCTGCGCAGCCTGCGCTCGAAACGCTATGATTTGGTTGTGGACCTGCAGGGCATTCTCAAGAGCGCCGCGGTCCTGGTCCTGGCCCGAGGCGCGCGGCGCATAGGGCCTTCCTTCCACCGGGAAGGAACGCGCCTGCTGTATCCGGAAGTGGCAGGGCGCCGGAACAAGAATCGTCACGCCGCGGATGAAAACCTGGACGTTGTGCGCCATCTCGGATTACCCGCCGGCGAGCCATGCTATCCGCTGGATGTCCCGGACGTTCCCGTGGCCGCGCCCCGGCCCCGCATCGGAATCGCGCCCTCTTCCCGGTGGCCGGCCAAGAACTGGCCGGTCGAGTCCTTCATCGCCGCCTGCCGGGCTCTGCGGCAGCGGGCGGGCGCGCACATCTTCCTGTTCGGCGGCGGGGCTGACAGCGGCGCGGCACGCGCAATAGCGGAGGCTGTCGGATCCGGCGTTACGGACCTTGCCGGCCGCACGACCATCTTTGAATCAATGGGATGGCTCAAACAGATGGACCTGGTCATCTCGAACGACTCCGGGCCCATGCATATCGCAGCGGCCCTGAAAGTGCCGGTGGTCGCGCTCTTCGGGCCGACGGACCCGGTTCGCACCGGGCCAAGTGGAAACATCCACCGCGTCATCCGCGCGCAAGGCGCGCCCTGTTCGCCCTGCTTCAAGCATCGCTGCCGCAGGCGGGACCACGCCTGCATGGCGGGCATCGCCCCGGACGCCGTCGTCGAGGCAGCTCTTGAACTTCTGCGCCGGCGCTGAGCAGCCCCCCCGGGAATGCCCTTTTGGAAACGCAGGCCTCCGTACCCGCATAATCCGGGAAAGCCCGCCGCACAGCAGCGCGGCTACACTGCCGGGGCGGCCGGGACCCATTCTTCGCCGAAGCGGCTTCGAAAGGCAAGCCGGCCGCGCTCCCAGGGGGCTGCGCCGGCGCGCCGCACAGCAGCCGCGGCTACAGCAGCACGTTCGCGTTATCGTCCTCATGGGCGGGAAATCGCGCCACACCGTGGCGCGCTACAGAAGAGGAAGGCATATCCCCCGCAGAG
>JAAZAB010000092.1 GCA_012514555.1 Lentisphaerota bacterium | reverse complement strand
GGGCCGAGCCGATCGGCGTGCTGTACGGCGCGTATGAAGTCCTGAAACGGTACGGCGGCATCCGCTGGCTGGTTCCCGGAGACGACGGCGAGTATTTCACGGTCAAGCCGACGATCGCCGTGCCGGAAGGGGGCACCGTCAAAAACCCGGACTTTGCCGTCCGCAGGATTGGCCAGGTTGCCATGTCATCCCTTTCGCTGACCCGGGACACCTGGGCCTGGTGTTCCCGGAACAACCTGCGCCTGGCCATGATCGACTGGCAGTTTGCCAATCCGAAATTGCATGACGAGCTGGAAAGACACGCGGTCAAGGTCCGGGTCGGGGGCCATTGTTTTACCCCGCTGCTGACCGGCTGGAACGTGGTGAAACGGACGCCGGCCGAGTATAAGGAATATGTTGAAAGGCTGTTTGCGGAACACCCGGAATATTTTCCCCTGATCAACGGCAAACGGGTGATCAGCTACGATGGCGGCAATGATCCGCAGCCCTGCACCAGCAACCCGGACGTCATCCAACGGGTTGCCCGGAATGCCGCGCTCAGCATGAAAAAATGCGGATACCCATCGGTGTATCTGGATTTCTGCAACAATGACTGCACCCGATGGTGTCAGTGTAAAGCCTGTCGGGCCATTGACCCGCAGGCGGAGAAGGAAGCCGGGATCGTTTCCACCCGTTACTGGACGTTTGCCAATGCGGTCCTGGCGGAGCTTCGGAAGGAATGGCCCGGGGCGCAATTAGCGGGCTGGACTTACCAGAACTATTCTCTGGCGCCCGTGGGGGTAAAGCCGGACAAGCGGGTGCTCCATGTCAGGATTTCCAATCATCGGCGTTGTTGGAAACATGCGCTTAACGATCCGAACTGCTCCGTCAATAAATGGTATTATGAGTACAACAAGTCCTGGAACGATGCGGGGGCCCCGCTGGTGACCTATGAAATGCTTTCCACGGCGGGCCGGAATTTCCTGCCTAACGAGAAAAACTGGGTTGACACGCTGAAATACTACAAGCACGCCATGCCGAATGTCCAGGGGATGGCGACTGAAATATCCTGTCCGGACGGCGAATATTCCGGAGGTCCCTATGATACGCCGATGACCCGGAACAACTGGTATATGATGTGGCAGGCCCTGTATTTGGGCATGTATTTTCATTGGGATGTCCGGGCCGACTACGATCAGCTCCATGAAGAGATCAACGCGCTCTATTACGGCCAGGGCTGGGACGGCGGCATGCGGGAGTTCCGTAAATACCTGACCGAGCTTTACATGAACGCGGGGGGGTGCTGGGGCTATGCGCACAGTATTCCCGTTGGAAAATTCCTGGATGTCCCCGGCGCCAGGGAAAAGCTTTACATGTATCTGGATGCCGCGGAACAAGCCGCAGCTTCGGATCCGGACAAGCGGGCTTTGGCCCATGTCAAACGCGACCGCGAGTTTTTCGAAATGACCTGGGTCAAGGCCTGGCAGGACTACATTGGCAACTACCGCGAGATCAGGGCCTACCCGCTCCAGGGAACGATCGTTGTTGACGGGGAGCTCAAGGAAGCCGACTGGAAAAACGCCGATGTCGTCACCCGGTTCAAAACTCCCGGCGGGGCGCAGGCCAAATATCAGACGGCGGTCAAACTGGCCTACGACACGGACAACATCTATATCGGCATCGAGTGTCTGGAGCCCGCGCCGGACAAGATCAAGACGGATATCCGGGATCATGATGGTCCGGTCTGGGAAGACAATGATGTCGAAATCTTCCTCAACGATCCGATCCTGGGGGGCGCCTATTTCCAGGTTCTGATCAATGCGGCGGGGGTGGTTTGCGACGGCAGCGTTCAACCCGGGCAGAACGGGATCACCAGGAGTTTCGAATCCGGGGCGGAAGTCAAGACTTTGCTCGGCGAGGACCGCTGGTTCATGGAGATCCGTCTGCCGGCAAAACCAATTACCGGAGGAGTGCTCACGGCCGGGAGCATATTGAAAATCAATGTGATGCGCTGCCGGGTGCTTGCAGAAAATCGGAAGGAAAGCGAAACGTCCACCTGGAGCATGGGCACGCCTCACAACGTGGAAACCTTCCACACCGTATCCTTCGCGGCGCCGCGCGCCGTGACCGCGGGCAACCGCCATGAGATCGATACCCGTCTCTGGCGGAATGGTTCCTTCAACGAAATCGCCCAAAATCCCCGTATCCCAAAAGGCTGGAAGGTCAAAGACGGTCAAGCACCTGCCCGCTGGGGTTTTTCCGATGGCTACCTTGGCGAACTGGAATACCGCCTGCATCCGGGCAGCCAGGACAACTACTTTGTCCGCCTCATTGGCGGCGGGTTTATTGCCAATGACTGCGGGCTGACGAACGAGACGATCGGCGCGGTCTGCCGCCTGCGCGGCCAGGGCGCGCTGCGCTTCTGCATCCTGCGCTATTCCAAGGAAGGCAACAATCTGCCGTCCGTACAGGTCCATAAGGAACAGGTGGATTCCGCCGAGTGGGAACCCGTTGCGTTTGAGTACGCCCGTCCGGGAGACAAGGAGGAACGGCAGAGTCTGTTTCTCTGGCCGGAGGGCGCCGACAGCACGATTGACATTGACGATCTTTATCTTGTTCCGAAATAAACCGAGGAGGGATTCATGCCATTCAGTCTTCACGAGGATTTTAGCATTCGCGACGAACGCGGACGTTCCTGCCAGATCGAGATTGAGGAAAACTCGGCGCTCTCCAACGGGCATGCGCGGATTACCGACGAGGGCAAATACCACCTCACCCTGAACGGCAACAAGCATTTTCTCAACACGCCGGCCTTGCGGAATTTCCGGTTGAAGCTGGACGCCGCCCTGGTGATTCACAGCATGGAGTTCGGCTGCGGGTTCCTGCTCTACTTCCGGCACGACCGGCGCACCGGGGCCGGGCAGGTTCTGAAAGCCTACTGGGATACCGATTTCACGTTCACCCTGTCGGTCAACGGCCGCTGCCTCCACACCCGGAAGAACGCGGAGCGCCCTGACTTTTCGTCCCTCAAGCCGGCGCTGACCGTGGCGGAAAACCGGCTGGAATTCGAGTGGGAAGGCCGGACCTATGCCGCGGACATCCCCGACGCCCCGGGGCTGCCGGAGCGGGGCGCGGTCGGGTTCGACGTGGCGTTCAGCCCGGGCGGTACGATGCTCGTGTCGTCCGTGAACCTGGAATCGGACGACGCGCTGCCGAAGAAGCGGATCGGGCAGCCGCTCGACTTCACGCTGGCCTGCGTGCAGGGGTTCAGCGAGCCGCTGCGCTACACGGTGGACCTGTTTCGCTACGAGACGGGCGAGGTCGAGCTGGCCTGTACGATGGGGGGCACGATCCGCGGCCGGGGCCCGCGGAAGAACGCCGGCGGCCGGCAATGGACGTACGAGTCCGACCGCCTGACGCAGCCCTACCTGCGCATTGAGTCGGACGGGGAGGAGTGGGCCAACCTTCTGCTGGCGAACGGGACCCTGCTGCTGATGGATCCCGAGGAGGACCGGTTGTGCGTCAAGCTGTTTCCGAACATCCCTTGGCCGGCCCGGCGCAGGTTCGTGTTCCGCGGCTTTCCGGAACATTTCCTGATTGCGGCGGGATACGAGCGCGCGGCGCATGGCCCGTGGCGGTTCGCGGCCAACGGACCGTACGAGCTGATCAAGACCCCGGACAACCGGGTCGTGTACGAAGGCGGCGCCCTCCGCCGGGATGCCGTGGCCCTGACGGCCGCAAGTCCCGCCGACAAGCGCCTGACGACGCGGATTCCCCGGGAGACCCCCGGCTATGACCGCGCCCTGAAGCATGCGGCCGGGCAGCATTATTATTTCGAAAGCGAACGGGTATCGTTCACAGTGACCTGCACGTATCGCGCCTCGCGCTACGAGCGGGACGAGCTCAAGGTCCGCGCGGCGTTCACCGACCCGTACGGCGGGCCGCTGGCCGCGGGAGCGTTCACGGTGGATGAGCGCGGGCGGCGCCGGCTCGAAGGCGGCTTCGAGAGCCGGGACGTTTCGATTACGCTGGCGAAAAACCCCGGCTGCGGTGTCTATCACCTGGATCTCGGCGTCGAGGCGGGCCCGGCAACCGTCTGCGAAAGCCGGACGGTTTTTGAAGTGCTGTCGGACGATCCGGCCGGGCCGTGCCCG
>JAAZAB010000091.1 GCA_012514555.1 Lentisphaerota bacterium | reverse complement strand
GCTGCAGTGGAAGCAGAGCCAGGCCCAGCTTGCCCAGGCCGATGCCCAGCTTGTCCAGGCGAAGGCTGACTACGAGAGGAAACGCCAGCTTTACGAGGCCAAGAACGTCAGCAAGAGCGAGCTCGACGGAGCCGAGGCCGGGTTCAAGTCCGCGGCAGCCCAGAGGGAGTCCGCCGCCAAGGCCCTTGAGCTCGCGAAGCAGCAGCTCGGCTACTGCGTGCTCAGCGCGCCTCTGGACGGCTCCCTCGCCGAGGTGCCGGTCGAGGTGCAGCAGGCGGTATCGGCCGGCCAGCCCGTGGCCATGCTGAGCTCCGGCGACGAGCTTGAAGTGGAGGTCGGCATTCCGGAAGCCCTGATCGGCCGCATCAGGGTCGGGGACCCGGCCGGCGTGAGGTTCGAGGCGATCCCGGGCCGGGTTTTCAAGGCGGCGGTGAGCCAGGTCGGGATTCAAATGAGCGCGTCCACGACATACCTGGTCAAGCTCCGGCTCCAGGAAAAAGACGCGCGCATCAGGATCGGCATGGTCGCGGAAACCACGTTTTCTTTCGGCGCCGGCGAAAGCGCGGCGATCCTCGTTCCGGCCGTCGCGGTCTCGCCCACGCCGGGCGGGGATCGGTTCGTCTGGGTGTTCCAGCCCGAATCCTCTACCGTCGCGAAAAGAAATGTCAGGATCGGCGACCTGACATCGGACGGGCTGGAGATTGTCGAGGGGCTCGCCCCGGGCGAAACCATCGTCACCCGCGGTGTGAACAGGGTGAGCGAAGGCATGAAAGTCAAGCTGCTGGCCAACTAGCGGAGCGCAATTCCCATGAATCTTGCCGAGTGGTGCATCAAGAACAACCGCGTTTCAATAGTCGCGTTTCTAATGATCGCGATCGGGGGCGTGTGCGTTTTCCAGACCATCGGCCGGCTCGAGGACCCGGAGTTCACGATCCGGGCTGCGGTCGTCACCTCATATTTCCCGGGCGCGGCGCCCAGGAAGGTTGAGGAGCTGGTCACGGACAAGATCGAAAAGAAGCTCCAGGAAATGCCCGAGGTCGATTCCCTGACGTCCCAGTCGCTTTCGGGCATCTCGGTGGTCTTCGTGGAGATCAAGCCCGAATTCAAGGACATGCAGCCGATATGGGCGCGGCTTCGCAACAAGATTGACGACGTGCGCGGCGAGATGCCCGATGGCGTCCAGGGTCCGGTGGTGAACGACGAGTTCGGCGATGTCTTCCCGGTGGTCATCGCGCTCACGGGCGACGGGTTCTCGAACAGGGAGCTCAAGGATATCGCGGACGATACGCGGGAGGCGCTGCTTGCCCTGGACGACGTGGCCAAGGTGACCCTGTCCGGAACGCAGGAGGAGCGCATCTTCATAGATATCTCGCACGCCCGCCTCGCGGAGCTGGGGTTCACACCCTCCCAGCTGGCGGATATGCTCCGCGGCCAGAACGTGCTGCAGCCCGGAGGCAACGCGCTGCTCGGGACGGAGCGCGTCACCATAGAGGCGAGCGGCGAATTCAAGTCGCTCGAGCAGATCAAGCAGGTTTCCCTGCGGCTGCCCGGCCGGGCCGAATCAATCTACCTCCGGGACATCGCGGAGATTCGCCGGGATTTCGTGGATCCGCCCTCCACACTAACCCGCTTCAACGGCGAGAGGTGCATCATGCTCTCGGTAAGCATGGTTGCGGGCCGGAAGGTCACGGACATGGGCGAGGCGGTCAGGGCGGAGATCGACAGGCTCCAGGCCGGTCAGCCCGTGGGCGTGGACTACCACGTGTTTCTCTACCAGCCGAAGTACGTGGAGCGCGCGATCGACGAGTTCATGGGCAACCTTGAGGAGGCGTTCATCTACGTGTTCGTTGTCATGCTCGCCTTCGCCGGCATCCGCATGGGCCTGATAGCCGGCAGCCTGGTGCCCATGGCCATGCTCATGTGCATCCTGCTCATGCCGGCGTTCGACATCAAGCTCCAGAGCGTCTCGATAGCCTCCCTCATCATCGCGCTGGGCATGCTGGTGGACAACGGCATAGTGAGCAGCGAGAACATCCTTGTGCGGCTCTGCGCGGGCCAGGACCGCATGCAGGCCTGCAAGGAGGCCGTCAAGGAATTGTGGCTGCCGCTGCTGACCGCCTCGCTCACCACCATAGCGGCTTTTCTGCCGATCGCCATCGCCAAGTCGGATGTGGGCGAGTACTGCATCTCGCTCTTCCAGGTCATCACGCTCACGCTGCTGTGCTCATGGGTTCTGGCCCTGACCATGATCCCAATGCTCTGCTACTTCTTCCTCAAGCCGCAAAAGCGCGAGCAGAAGTTCGACAACTTCTTTTACCGCGGGTACCGCGCCTTCCTGGTCGGCTCCCTGAAACACCCGTTTCTCTTCCTGGCCGCCGTGGCGGCGCTGTTCTGCGCTTCGCTCTGGGGCTTCAAGTTCATACCCTCCATTTTCTTCCCGCCCAACGCGCGCGAGATGGTGCTGGTGGATTTCTGGCAGCCCTACGGCACGGACATCCGCGTCACCCGCGACAGGGCCGCCGAGCTGGAGGAATGGCTGCTGGCCGACACCAACGTGGCTTCCGTGGGCACGTTCGTCGGCGAGGGCGGACCCCGCTGGATGCTGAGCCTCAACATCGAGCAGGAGAACGCCAATTACGCGAACATGATCGTGACGCTGCATTCGGCCGAGGCCGTGGACGGCCTTATCGCCCGCATTCGCGAGCGCCTGGACAGCGGCTTTCCGGAATGCAGGCACACGGTCAAGAAGCTCGAAACCGGCCCGCCCGTCGGCGCGCCCATCAAGCTCCGCATTTCCGGCAAGGACATAGACACCCTTTACCGGCTGCGCGACCGCGCGGCGGAGGCCATCCGTGACGTGCCTGGAATCATCAATATCCGCGACGACTGGGGCGAGTGGACAAAGAAGCTGGAGATAGATGTCAGCCAGGAGCAGGCCAAGCGGTTCGGCCTGACGAGCTACGACGTTGCCGCGTCGCTGCAGTCCCAGGTTTCCGGCCTGCGCGCGACCGAGTTCAGGGAGGGCCGCGAAATCATTCCGATCGAGCTGCGCGCAAGGGGCGGGGACCGCGAGGACCTTGGCCGGATCGAAAACCTGAACGTGTATTCGTTCCAGGGCTCGGACAAAGTCCCGCTTCTGCAGATTGCCCGCGCCCAGCTGGGCTGGCAGCCGAGCGGCATACGGCGCAGGGACCGCGTCCGAACCCTCGAAGTGCAGGCGGACGTGCAGGGCCGGTTCGCCTCGGAAGTCGTGG
>JAAZAB010000090.1 GCA_012514555.1 Lentisphaerota bacterium | reverse complement strand
TATCGGAGAACGCGACGTTCAGAAACACCTGACTGTCGAGAGCGTCATACGCAGGGTCGAAGACACCTGGCGATGGTACGGCGAGGGCACGGTCGTCATGCCGTCCAAGGTCACCCTTGACATGTCTGCCCTCGGCGTCAAGGGGTGGGTGAACTCGATGCCCTCCTATGTTCAGGCAACCGATTGCGCCGGCATTAAGTGGGTCGGCGGATACGAGGATAACCCGGGGCGCGGCCTGCCCTACATCCGGGCAAAGATTTTCCTCTCCGATCCGCGCAACGGCGACCTGCGCGCGGTCGTGTCGGGCGACTGGATTTCCGACATGCGCACCGGCGCCCAGGCGGCCATTGCCTGCAAGTATCTTGCCGCCTCCACTGATGTCGTTACCATCATCGGCGCCGGCAGGCAGGCGTACGCAAGCCTCCTCTGCATGGGCAGGATTCTTGATATCAAGGAGGTCCGCCTGTGCGATATTCGACGCGCGGCCATGGAACACTTCATGTCGCGCTTTCCCGATGCGCCGTTCGCCATGGCCGCGTTCGAGAGCAACGAGGAGGCCTGCCGCGGAAGCGACGTCATCATCACCGTCACAAACGCCGACGCGGAGCTTGTCCGGGAGCCGTGGGTCAGGAAAGGCGCCCTTGTTCTTACAATGGGCTCGTTCACGGAAACCTCCGACGACGTCGTCCTGAAGGCCGACAAGATCATCACAGATCACATCGGGCAGAGCCTTCACCGCGGCAATATCGCCTCGATGGCCCGGCGCGGGCTAATCAGCGAAAAATCATTTGCGGCCGAGCTGACCGCTATCGCAGCCGGAAAACAGGCCGGCCGCGAACATCCCGAAGAGCGCATCGTGTGCCAGCTGGTCGGCATGGGCGCGCCGGATGCGGCGATCGCGGCGCTGCTGATCGAAAACATGCGGAACGCAGGCGTTGAGATTCCGACATTTGATCTCGTGTAATCAGGCGCCGGGCAAAGCGCCCGCGGCAGGGGCGCCCGGAATTGTAAAGCGGAGAAACGCAACGCGGTCCCGGGCGCCGGAACGCCATCCGGGATAAACCCGGGTTTTGCGATAAAGGAGAACCAGGATGATACAGGCCATTATAACCCCCGCCGCCGGAAAGCGGCTGATCGCCAGATCGCTTCCGGGCCACCCGGCGGTGAAGGCCGCCCTGCGGTCCGGCACTGTTGTGATTGTCGCGGGAACGACCAACGGATATGCAGCCGAAGAGTTGCTGGCGGCATGCGGGCAAGGGGAGGGCTTCTCGCGGCAGAGGTTTTTCCGCGGTGTCACGCTGCCGCCGTGGCAAGACACCACCGATACCGGCCGGCTTCCCGACGAGAGCCTGTTCCCCGGCGACGTTGTGGTCCGGAACGGAAAATGGTTGAAGGGCAAGACCATATTTGACGTCGTTGACGACCTGGCGCAGGGCGATGTCATTCTCAAGGGCGCAAACGCCGTTGACCTCGAGAAGAAACAGGCCGGGATCCTGATCGGACATCCGAAGGGCGGAAGCATTGTGGCTGCACTGCAGGCTGTTGCGGGCAGGCGCGTTCGCCTGATCCTGCCCGTTGGGCTCGAGAAACGCGTTTCCGGGGATTTGAATTCAATTGCGCGCTGCCTGAACGAGCCCGGCGCGGACGGGCCCCGAATGCTTCCCGTCCAGGGGGAGATTGTCACGGAGCTGGAAGCAGTTTCAATTCTCACCGGGGCCGGGGCGAAACTGGTCGCCGCCGGCGGCGTCTGCGGCGCCGAGGGCGCCGTGTGGCTGGCCGTCTCAGGGACGACGGAGCAGGAGCAATCCTTCAAGGCCGTATTCGCCGGCATCGGCCGCGAACCCCCGTTCGCCTTGAAATAGCGTGCGCGGACAGGAGAGGGCAGGGGATGGGAAACATGCTTCACATCACGAGCGGCGACATTGCCGGGGGCAGCCTGAAAAAAGCCGCGCTGCCCGGGGAAGTGTTCGTCTGGCACGACATTCTCTACGACGGCCCAAGGCGCGCCCCCGGCTGGCCGGACGCCGAAACGCTCAATGCCCGCGCGTTTTTCCTGGAAGAGAGCACCGGCGGCGGACTGGACAGGCGGAAAGTCGCGGAGACCCTGCGCCGCCAGTACCGGAAGCTGGCGGCGTCGGCGCCGGACAGGCGGATCGTGCTCTGGTTTGACGCGTGCCTTTTTGACCAATCAATGCTCGCGCATGTGCTCGCGTGCCTCCGGAGCCGGAACGTGCAAAAGATCGAACTTCTCTGTGTTGACGCGTTTCCCGGGATCGAGCCGTATCACGGGCTCGGGCAGCTCCAGCCCGATCAGCTGGCCTCGCTGTTCGTTCGGCGCCGGCCGGTCACCGACGCCCAGCTCGGCTTCGCGGAGCAGGTTGACGCGGCGTTCGCCGCGCAGGACTTCCGCGCGCTGGCCGGGCTGTCCCGGATGGCTGACGCGCCACTGCCCTGGGTTCCCGCCGCCGCGGCCCGGTGGCTGCAGGAGCGGCCGGACCCCGAGACCGGGCTGGGGCGCCTCGAATCTCTCGCCCTGGAGGCGATTCGATCCGGCTGCGAGACCCCCGGAAAGATTTTCGCGTCAGTTGCGGCAGCCGAAAACCCGCCGCAGTTCTGGGGCGACACAACGCTCTGGGCAAAGATCAACAAGCTCGCGGAGCGCAAGCCGCCGCTGGTCAGCATCTCCGGACCCCGGGACAGGCTGCCCCAGTGGGAGAGCGACTTGCGGCTCGACGACTTCAAGATC
>JAAZAB010000089.1 GCA_012514555.1 Lentisphaerota bacterium | reverse complement strand
GCGGCGTCCGGCGCCGGCCGCGGAGCCCCGCTCAACCTGGAGCCGCGCGCGGTTCGCCAGCAGGGCCGAGAAGAGCGCGCCTATGAAAGTGCCCCCAAGCATGAACACGAGGTAGTAGTTCAGCGGCTTGGCGCCCCACTTGCCGAAATACTCGCTGCCCAGCGTGTGTGTTGCCGAAACGCACATCGAGACCGAGGCGCCGATGCGAGCTATTCCGCCCGAGGCGCCCAGTCCGGCGCCCAGGATTACGAATGATGCCAGGAGCACGAGCCCGAGCAGAACCCCGGCCAGGTAGGGGTTCGAAAAGGGCGCGGCGGCCGAGGTCGCAGGTGCGTTTTTTTTACTCATGGCTCAGCACCCCGCGCTTTTCCGCTTTGGCGGCTCGGGCGCCGCGGGCATAGGCGCGGCCGGCGCCGGGGCCGGGGCCGGCGCGGCCGGCCTTAAGGCGGGCGCCGAAGGCGGCATGGGCGCGCCTGACTCGTTCCAGTACGCCTCCAGGCCTCCGAAAAGGGCCTTGATCGGCCGCGGCGTCTTCTGGGCGAGCACGCCGCCCACGGCCATGGCCAGCGATCCGTCGCGGTCCACGATCACGAGCGGAACCGAGCCGTTCAGATACGCGGGATTGGCCATCACTTCGGCCGCGTCCGCGTTCACCGAGCCGGGCAGGCTGTAATCCGCAAACTGCGCCGCCGGCCTCAGGTCGACTACCTCGAACGTGCCGGGCAGGTCCACGAGCATGCGCTTCAGATCCGACGCCGCAATGCGGTCCGGGAGCCTGACTGCCCGAGCGGGCGCGGCTGCCGCGCCCTGTCCGCCCGCGGCGGCGCTCAAGGTTGGCAGGCCGGCGTTGATCCAGGCTTCGCTGCCGCCTTCCATGTTGAAAACTTTTTTGAAGCCCTGCTTGAGCAGGACCGACGCGCCCATGCTGGAGCGATAGGCGGAATTGCAGACGGTCAGCACCGGCATTTCCTTGGAAAGGCGCCTGCTGTCGGTGAACATCCTGTTCAGCGGGATGTTGAGCACGTTGCCTATGCGCAGCGCCATCCATTCGCTCGGGAGGCGGACGTCCACGACTATGGGCGCCGTTCCGTCCTGCATTTGCCGGTGGAGATCCCGCGGCTTCAGGAGCTTCAGCGATCCGGCCGGCAGCCTGGCCTGCGTCCAGGCGTCCGGGCCGCCCTGCAGGAATCCGGCCGGCGCATCGTAGCCGATCCGCTTCAGGCGGAAGGCAGCCTCGCGGACCTCTTCGTCAGAGCCCACGAGAATGAATGGCTCGCCCCACGGGATCATCGTGCCCGTCCACGTCTCGAAACGCCCGCGAATGCCGATGCTTATCGCACCCTTCGGGTGGGCCGCGGCGAATTCCGCGGCGTCGCGGACGTCAACAAGCCACGTTCCTTTTTGAGACTGGGCGAGCGTTTCGGCGGCCGGCAGCGCGGGTGGAGTGGTCTTTTCCCAGTCCACCAGGGGCGGGCCGTCATGGTTCATCTGTGCGTTGTGTTTGAAGTACTGCGGGGCATCTGGAAGGCCGTCTATTACGGCCATCACGTAGGGCAGCAAATCCTTGTTCTGCAGGTATATGTTCTCCCTGCGCGCCTCGCCGATGGTGGAAACCGGCTTGTCGCTCAAGTGGGCGCCGCAGAGGGACCCGGCGCCGTGTGCCGGAAAGAACCTGGTTTCGTCCGGCAGCTTTGAGAGCTTGTTTTTCCAGGAATTGAAGCCCATCTCGGCCAGCGCGGCGGCGCTCATGCCTTCGCCCATCAAGTCGGGCCGCCCCACGCTTCCGATGAAGAGCGTGTCCCCGGTGAAGACAAAGCCAGGATTGGCCGCGGAGTCCGGGTGGTACACGTAAAGGCATGTCCCGTCCGGCGTGTGGCCGGGCGTGGTCACTATCATCGCCCGAACCTTGCCGAAGGCGAAGGTGTCTCCGTCCTTGACAGGCCTGTGCGGGTAGCCTGCCTTGGTTGCCTCGTTGGCGATGATTTCCGCGCCCGTTGCCTTTGCCAGCTCCATGTGCCCGGCCACGAAATCGGCGTGGGAATGCGTCATGTATACAATCGTTATCTTGAGGCCCAGCTCCTGCGCGTCCTTCAAATAGCGGCCTATGTCGCGGGCTGGATCCACTATCATGGCCTGCCCGCCGCTGCCGACCATGTAGGAATAGTGAGACAGCACTCCCAGGTTGTACTGCCGGAAGACGAAGTCGCCTGTCTTCTGCTCGGTCTCCCTGACCAGCTGCAGGCTGGCCGCCTCGTCGCCGTGCGTTGCGGACTCCGCGTCTCCGGCCACCCCGGCCGCCCGCGCCGATACGGCGCCCAGCAACATTCCCGCCAACGCGCATTTTACAAGGCCATGGCTCTTCACACGGACCTCCTTTCCTGTTTCAGGCTCTGTTACCCGGCCGCCGGACATAATTCATATTATTATTCCTCTTCAGGCGCAAATGTCAATCGGCCATAATTATGACGTTCTTGACACAGCCGTTCTCCTTCCTGGCCTCCGTCAGACCGCGCCCGACGACAGTCCGCCTATGACCATTCCAACTATCGTGCTCACCCAGGGATTGGACGTTATGGGGCATGCGCCGCTTGAACACCCGACGAACCTGTACAGGCAATACCCCAGTATCCCGCCAACCACTACGCCTATCACCAGTCTTGCCATCATAGGAAGCCTCCTTTTCATCATCCGCACCCGCATCCGCAGCCGCACGAGCCGCACAGTTCTGGCGCATCCGCCAGCGCTTCAATTTTTTCACGCAGCGCATTTTCCCGCGGCAGTCCCACCATGGTGTCCGCCGCTTTCCCATCCTTGAAGAACATCAAGGTTGGAACCCCGCGTATTCCGTACTTAGCCGCCAGTTCCTGCGCATCGTCCACGTTCACCTTCACGAACTTCATCCGGTCCCCGAAGGTCTTTGCCGCTCCCTCCAGGATCGGCGCAAGGGCCCTGCAAGGCCCGCACCAGGGCGCGAAGAAATCCACCAGCACCGGCTTCGCCGATTCGAGAACTTCCTTCTGGAAATCCTTTTCCTGCAGCTCTTTTACATTGTTCATGGCTCTGTCCTCCCTGTTGCTTTATTGTTTCCGCTACTGGGATTAGAGCCGCGAGGCTGTAAAAGGTTACAGGAAATCGGGCCGGGAAGGCGGGTTCCGCGTTTCACCCCGCAAAATCCGGGTTTACCGGCTTTCGCGGCGCTTTTTGCCATGGCCGGTCTCCTTCCAGCAGTTGCGAAGGGCGGCATGCAGGCGGCTTCGGAACCCGGCAGGCAGGTCGCAAGGTTCATCCTTGCGGTACAGGGTGATGGTCTTGCGCACGTTGTCCACCACGACCCGGCACGGATTGCACTTGGCCAGGTGGTTTTCCAGTTCCTTGCAGATGGAGGGGTCCACCTCGCCGTCAATGTACTCGTTGAGCAGGGCGAGCAATTCGCCGCACCTGGCGCCGTGCCTGCCCCCGATAGCATGCGTCCTGGGGTTCTTCCTAGCCATGGGTTTTCTCCTTTGGCGCGTGTCCGGAGGCGTGAGCGTGAGCGCCCGGCTTGTACCGGCGCGATTCGTTTCCGAACATGCGGGTGAGCTTTTCGCGCAGCTGCATTCGCGCGCGCAGGAGCCTGACCTTCACGCTGGCTTCGCTGATTTCAAGCGCCCTGGCTGTATCCCTGACCGACAGTCCTTCCACGTCCCGAAGCAGGAACACGGCGCGCTGTCCCGTTCCCAATCCGGCAATGGCGTCATCGAGCAGCCTGTGTGTTTCGGCGCGAAGGGCCAGGCGGTCCGGGGATTCGCGCCAGTCCGCAATGTATTCCGGGTGCGGGACATGCCCGTCCCCGTCCGGCTCCAGGGCTTCATCAAGGGATGATGTTGGCAGTCCGCCGCGCTTGCGCGCCATTTTCAGGGCTGCGTTGGCGGCGATGGCGGTGAGCCAGGTGGAGAACGCCGCGGCTTCCCGGAAGCCCGCCAGGTTTTTCACGGCGCTTAAAAACGTCTGCTGCGTCACATCCTGCGCTTCATGCTCGGCGCCGGTCATGCGGCGGGCCAGGCCGTAGATTCGGCGCTCATGGCGCTTGACCAGCTCCTCGAACGCGGCCAGGTCGCCGCCCTTGGCCGCGCGGACCAGCGCCCGGTCGTCAGGCCTGTCATTTCCGTTGTTCTCTTGAAAATGCGTCATGGCGCATCGCAATCACAGATGGCGCGGTTCCGGCCGGGAGGCGCGCCGCGCGGCGCACATTCCGTCCCCATGCGCATGGACAATAGCATGCCTATAAGTCTGCGGCGAGCGTATTGTAGTCCGTGCAAAAGGGCGGCCTCTTTCAACCCGGATTTTGCGTTTGAAATATGAACGATGCTTATAACCGGCAACCCATCAGGCTTTTACAACTGCATTGTGTTTGAATTGCCACGCGCGGCAAAGTGCGGGTGAACTGTTGAAAAAGAAGTTCATATTTCAAACCGCGAGGGATTGGTCATTGTGCGGCATCTGCTGTGTTGCAGCGGGTTCGGAGTATGTTAATACGCCTTCACCCGCTGCGCCTTGCACCTGCCGCACTCTGACCAATCGCAAAATCCGGGTTCAAACGCAAAATCCGGGGTGAATGCATGTCTCGCGCAGGGGCGCGGGGGCGCAGGGTCAGGCCGGCACCAAAGAACAAAGACAGGGCGGAATCCCTTTGACACGGCTTCGAGGCGCGATTAACTTTCCATCCCTGCCGTCATCATGCCATTGGATAAGGCTCGATACTCGCGAAAGGATTGCCCATGCCCGCTGAACTGACTCCCGCTGAACAACTGGATTACCTTGTCTCCAGCGCCCGGCTCTCCCTGTGGTTCGCCTGGCAATTTCTTGACAAACACCCGGAGGAGACCTTCCTCGGCGCGATCCAGAACAGGACGGACCTCTGGCGGCGGACCATCTTCAATTCCGCGCACCTTGACGGCGGCTGGGGCAAATTCGAGGCCCCCGAATGGGCGGCGCTCATGAAGAGAGTCGAAGGCATCCATGCGCGCAACCGGAAAGGCGGCTCCGCCCAGGCCTTTGAAGATGAAGCCATTGCCGTGATAATGCCGTACCTTGAGCCGAGGGTCGAACGGGATTTGCGGGACATCCGCAACAAGGTTGACCTGGCGCATTACCAGTGCGGGAGCCTCAGGTATAACCTGAAGCCTGACGCGGAACGTCCCGGCCGCATAGGGTTTCACATCGCGAACGCATGTTCGCCCGCCTCGCCCTTCGATGATCCTTCATATTTCCCGAGATGCTTCATGGATTTGATGGAACAGTGCGAGAAGGAATTCAAGGTGACGGAGATCGGGACCGGCACGTGGCTTAATTCCTATCCCCGCTGGCTGAAGCTCTTTCCGCGGGATTGGCTGGACCACATGGGCCCGCCCAACTACGACGTGCAGTGGCATTACGGTTTCTGGGGCCAGTTCATCACCTCTCGCAGAACCTTCAACCACAGGCTGGGCCGCCAGTTCCGGGAGACCGGCCGCATCCCGTATCCCCCCAGGTCTTCATGGTGCGCGATCAAGGCGATGAGGAAGCATCTTCAGCCCCTGTTGAAGCCCGCGTGACAGGACGGCTGCTCATGATCCCGGCGCCGGCATCTCCTGGGGCCGCTGATCCTCCGCGCATAGAGGCAGCCTGATGATGACGCGGGTGCCCTTTCGGACCTGGCTCTCTATCCTGATCGAGCCGCCGTGATCCTCGATGACGTTCCGCGAGATGAACATGCCGAGGCCCAGTCCGCGGTCCTCGCACTTGGACGTATAATAGGGCTGGAATATCTTGTCGAGGTTTTCTCTGGGAATGCCGCACCCGTTATCTTCAACGCACACCTCCGCGAGGGCGCCGTCGGCCCGGCAGGAAATCTTGACCAACCCGCCCGGCCCGGCCAGGGACTGGATTGAATTGACCGCGTGGTTCTGAATGGATCGGAATATCTGGATGCTGTCCGCCATGACCCAGCACTGGTCCTGCGAGGCTTGAACTTTGACGGTTGCCCCGGCTCGGTCCGCCAGAGGCTTGACCGCCTGGGCGATCTCCGCAATCAGCGACGAGATTGAAATAGGCCGGCGGTTCCGCGCGCTGCCGGTCTTGCAGGAGCGCCAGAAATCCAGGAGCTCATGGCATCTGGCCACGTTTGACTCTATGACCTTCAGGCACCTGATGTTTTCCTCAAACTGATCGCCAATCTGTTTCCTTGAGCTGTGGAGGCGGTCGGAAAGCATGGAGACATATGCCATGATAATCGTCAGGGGCGTGCTGATGTCGTGCGCCATTTCCAGGGATTTCTGCCCCAGCCTGGCCATGTGGTCGGACTGCGACATCTGCTCCGTGAGCATGTGTTTGAGCGCCTGCAGCTCAATTGCGGCGGTGGCGCGCCGGCGCTCAATCAGCGTGCGCTTTATGTTTTCGCGCACCGCCTCGTACATGCTGTCCGGGTTGTAGGGCTTCCTGATGTAATCGTTGGCGCCCAGCCGCAGGGATTCCTCAGCCGTCTCAAGGGTGCTGAAGCCCGTCAGCATGATGACCGAGACCACGGGATCGATCTTCCGAATCTCGCGCAGGCCGTCTATGCCGCTCTTTTCCGACATGCGGATATCCATGATCACCAGGTCGGGATGCGTAGCCCGGAACTGGCGCACGGCCTCATCCACGGAGGCCGCGCACAGGACTTCCCATTCCTCGCTCAGCAGTGCCTGCAGGCTTTCGCGGGGTCCGACATCGTCATCAACAACGAGCACCCGCGACCGTGGTGCGTTCGCATTCATACGGATTTATAATATGCGTTCAAGTTTTGAACGGGTTTATTCAATAAATATCGGGACTTGCCCGGAAAAAGTCAATTCCAATTCTCACATCATCGGAAAGTCAGCGTCATTACCGAGGCGGCGGGCAGTTCTATCGGCGCCCTGGGCGAAAGGGCAAGCGTCACGGGCGCTACTTCGCCCGGCGACTCAAAAGTTCGGCAAAGCAGCCGCCCGGCCAGCGCAGGACGGGCGGTTCAACCCGCAAAATCCGGGTTTACCTCTCGCACGCCGCAATCGTCAAGGGCATTGTGCGTTGAGCAGCGCCGCGCCTTGAAATCGGGCTTGTCTTTCCATGCCCGGTTCTCTATTTTCCTTTTTCTTGAAAGGGGCGAAACAAAGCCTGCCTGCTGTTCCGGGCAGAAGCCGGCGTTGGGCATCCGCAGCATGAGAAGAAGAACAAAGGTTTCAGTCAGGGAAGAGCTGGCCGAATACGGGATCCGCGTTGCCCGGGCCGGCCTGGTCGCGGGCGCCGGCGGGAACATCAGCGCCCGGGAAGGGAACCTCGTGTGGATGAAGCCCAGCGGCCACGCCATGGACGACATGGCGCCCGGCGACCTGTGCGGCATGGACCTTGCCACGGGCAGGCAGGTGAGGGGCAGGAACCGGCCGACGTCGGAATCGGCCATGCACCTTGGCATTTACCGGGCGCGTCCGGATGTCCGTGCCATTTTCCACACGCATTCCGCGTGGGCTTCGGGCGTGATCGCCTCCGGCGTGGAGCTCCGGCCAATGTTCGCGGAATTCGTGAACGACCTGGGCCGGACCGGCACGGTGCCGTATGTCACGCCGACAACCCGGCGGCTGGCCGACACCATGGCGGAGAAGGCTCGGACCTGCGACACGATTTTCATGGTGAACCACGGCGTCCTGGCCGTGGGCGCGAGCGTCAAGCAGGCATTTTACCGGGTGGCTGTCGTGGAGGACGCCGCAAAATCCCTTGTCGCAGCTTGCATTGTGGGAACTCCGCGGTTTTTAACGCGGGCCCAGATCGATGAAATACTGTCGCTCGACGCGGTGAAGTTCCGCTCGAAGATGATGGAAAAGGGCGCATAAGGAGGAGCCGTCATGCCGGACGCGGATAAGCAGAAGGAAGCCAAGCTGTTTTCTGAAGACATCCCAGCGAAGGCGCCGGTGTTTTCCATCAAGGGTTCGAGCCAGCTGGACTGGGGCATGAAGAACCGGCTGGCCAGGGTGTTCGACCCGGCAACCGGCCGCACGGTCATGCTGGCTGTGGACCACGGC
>JAAZAB010000088.1 GCA_012514555.1 Lentisphaerota bacterium | reverse complement strand
GTCTCCTCTCTTTTCCTGATGTTCCTGATTTCCTTATTCAACCCATATTGTCACGTCCTGATTTCCGTTTGACACCTTTTTGTTAGATACCATCTTCCACATGGAAGTGCTGTTCCTCGTCCTCGAACAGCCTCCCCTGAACCCGAACCCTGAACCCTATCCCCTATATCCTATCCCCTATATCCTATCCCCTATATCCTAAGGCGCCGGCCCAGCGCCAGCGCGCGGCACGCCCGTTCGGCGGCGTCCGCGAGCAATCCGGGGGCCCTCGCCTGCGCCTCGCCAAGGGACATGGGGCTGGGAACCAGGCTGAAGGCAAAGTCAATTCCGGCCGCTCGGAACCGGCTTGCGCGCCCGCTCAAGCCGCCCGCCACGCAGACGGCCGGGACCCCGTTCCTGCGCGCCAGCCGCGCCACGCCCACGGGCGCCTTTCCGCGCAGGCTCTGCTCGTCCAGGTGTCCTTCTCCGGTCATGACAAGATCGGCCGCGCTTATGACGCGCTCCAGGCCGGTGAGCTCCGCGACAAGGTCGAACCCGGACTCTATGCGCGCGCCGCAGAACGCGACCAGCCCGGCGCCAAGCCCCCCGGCAGCGCCTCCGCCCGGAATGGATCTCACGTCCGCGCCAAGATCGCGCCTAATGATCCCGGCAAACCGGGACAGCCCCGACTCCAGGCGCCGCACCATCGCGGGAGTGGCCCCTTTCTGGGGCGCGAATACGCGGGCCGTGCCCTTCGCGCCAAGAAGGGGATTGGTCACGTCCGCCGCCGCTACGACCAAGACGCTCCGGAAACGCCCGCCCGCGCCCCCGTCCACGATCCGGGCCACCCCTGCAAGCGCGGCGCCGCACAAGCCCGCGGGCATGCCCGACGCATCCAGAACGCGGTAGCCCAGCCCGGCGGCCATGCCCAGCCCGCCGTCCGTGGTCGCGCTGCCGCCCAGGCCGACCAGAATCCTTTTGCACCCCATGTCCGCGGCATGCCGGATAAGCTCCCCCACGCCCTTCGTGGTGGAAAGCATGGGATTGCGGCGCCCGGGCTCCACAAGGCCGAGACCCGCGGCCTCCGCCATTTCGATGACGGCCGTGCGCCCGTCCCGCGAAACGCCGTATCGGGCCTGCACAGGCCGCCCCAGCGGCCCGGTCACCCGCAGGGTCCGCAGCGTCCCGCCCAGCGCGGAGGTCAGGACCCGCAGTGTGCCATCCCCCCCGTCAGCAAGCGGAACACTGCGGACATCCGCTTCCGGAAAAACGCGCCTGATCCCCTTCGCCATCGCGCGGGCAGCCTCAAACGCGGTAAGGCTTCCCTTGAATGCATTCGGCGCAACGACAATTCGCATCTCAAACTCTCCGCCCGCCGGGCAAAAAAACATGGTTCATTTCCGGCCTTCCATCCTTGACCGGCGGAAAGAATACAACTACTCTACGTGACATGCAATTGCGTTTGACCATGAAGGTTCTTTTGTGCGCCTCCGGATTTCTGCTCTGGCCAGGGCCGGCGGAGGCGATTCCGCTGTTCCATCTGACAACGAACCGGACGGAGCTTATCCGGGCTGAACACAAGCACCACTGGTGGAAGCTGATACGGCCCAAGAAGAAGACTCCGGCAGAGCAGCTTGCCTACTCTGAACGGCTTGTCGAGCGCGGACGCCTGCGGAGCGCTTCAAGCGCCTTTCGCGCATTGGTCTACACGTGGCCCGACTCGCCGGAGGCGCCGCGGGCACAGCTCAAATTCGCGGAACTCCTGGACCGCCGGAAGCGCTACGCGGACGCGTTCGACGAATACCAGTTCCTGATTCAATACTATCCCGGGCATTTCGCCTACAACGACGTCATCCGGCGCCAGTACGAACTGGCGCTCATGACCGTCTCCTGGAAGCGCGGATTCCTGTTCATTCGCTGGCGCGAGCGCGAGAAGGCGATTTCGATGCTGGAAACCATGCTGCAGAACGCGCCCCACTGGGAAAAGGCTGACGAGGCGCAATATGAAGTGGGCCGGCTCTACGAGGAAATGGGCCAGGAGGAGATGGCAATCATGGCATACGCCATGGTCCAGCAGCGGTACCCGAGGAGCCCCCTCGCGGAGCGCGCGCTGTTCAACGAGGTCCGGTGCAGCTACACGCTGTCGCGCCGGTACCGGCATAGCTCGGACCTGCGCATGAACGCCGCGGCCATGGCCAAGGATTTCCTGTACCGCCATCCCCGCAGCGAGTTTTCCGCCCAGGCCCGCCTTTACCTTGAAGAGCTGTACCGCGAGCAGGCCGAGGCGCTCTATCGCCAGGCCCAGGTGTACGAGCGCACGGCGCCGTCGCTCTCTTCAGCCGTCATGATCTATGAGCGGCTGATAACGGAATACCCGGCCTCGCTATGGGCGCAGCCGGCGCGGGCGCAAATAGAGCACCTGAAAATACGCATGCTGAAAGAAAACGATGAATACTGAAGGACAGCCGCGCCGGGCGCGGCAGCTGAAAAGTCGCGGGCGCGCAACGCATGCCATCATGGCCTGCGTCCTCATCGGGCTGGCAGGCTGCGCCGGGTACCGTATCGGCAGCACCCTGCCTTCCGACATCAAGACCATTCACATCCCGACGTTCACGAACAAGGCGAAGCAGCCGTTGATCGAGGTTCAAGCCACAAGCAGGGCCGTTTCGGAATTCCAGAGGGACGGAACACTGCGCATCACCGGGGCGGCCGAGGCGGACGTGATCCTCGAAGTGACCATCACCGATCTAACCCTCACCCCGCTGCGGTACAAACGGAACGACAGGAGAACCCCCAACGAGTACCGCATGAAGCTCACCGCCTCGTACAAGCTTAAGCGCACCGAAACCGACGCCATAATCGGGGAAAGCCCCAAAATCGAAGGGGAAACCACGTTCCCTTACGCGGGGGGAATGCAGGCTGCCATTCAGACGGCGCTTCCCGACGCGGCCGACGACCTCGGCCGCAGGCTGGTGGAAAGCGTTGTGGAACTCTGGTGAAATAGCCGCGGCTTACGTCGCGGCAACCTTGGCCAGCCTCTGCGAAGCGCGCCGCTTCCGGCGGATGGCGGTGTTCTTGCCGATCACCCCACGCTTGGCCGCCTTGTCCAAAACCGAGCAGTAACGGCTGAAAACCTTCTTGGCGGCGTCCGCTTCCTTCCCGCCCATGACTGCCTGAACCTCGTTGCGGACCGAGGTGATTTCCGAGCGAACGGCTTTGTTCCTTTCGCGGGAAATGGCGGACCGCCGCATTCTCTTGACTGCGCTGTTGTTATTAGGCATGACTCCCCTTCTCTCCTTGGAAACAAACCGGCGCGCCATCCCGGGGCGCGCCCACTCACCATTGCTGGAAATGCAACCCGCAGAACATGGCGGATTCCATGTTCGCAGTCAAGCGCGTTTTTTGCATTTGTCTGCCGGAAATAATCGCAGGAGCAATCCGCACCTCCAATTGCGCCGCGGCGTCCGCGCTCGCCCCGGATGCGCACGTTTTGCGCACGTCTGCGCGCCCGGAGGAACGCTTGACTTGTCCGGCCCGAAGGTATAAACAAGGAAACAACCCCGGGCCGGCCCGGAAAAAACGCCAAAAAACCGCATGGGAGGTTCAATCATGACTGACGCGCATGTACCGCCTGTTCCGAAAAAAGGCCGCGGCTGCTTTTTCTACGGCTGCATCACCTGCGTGGTAATAATCGCGCTGATATTGGCCGGCATTACATTCGCCTTTTGGAAGGCGAAAAAGTTCGTAATCAGCATGACCGACACCCAGTCGGCAGTAATCGAAATGACGGCTGTCTCGGGCGAGCAGCTTCGCGAATACGAGGCAAAGATCAACGCGTTCCTCGAGATTGTCCGCGCCGGGAAAGAACCTGCGCGCATCGAGCTGACCGCCCTGGAAATAAACGCGCTCATCAGCAACAGCGAGATGCTGAAGCCGCTGAAAGGCCGCGTTCAAGTCCTCATTGACAACGACCGGATCGGCGGGAAAATCAGCGTCCCGCTCGACGAGTTTTCGCCGGCCATGAAGGGGCGCTTCTTGAACGGCGACGGCTCGTTCACCCTGTCATGCCAGAATGGAGTACCCCTTGTCCAGATAGAGGAGCTCTCCGTCAAGGGCAAACCGGTTCCAAAGCAATTTCTGGACGCCCTGAACAAGGAAAACATCGCGGCAAAACTTACCGACACCCCCGAAGCCGCCGCTATCCTGCAGAGAATAAAGAGCGTCAGCGTGGAAGGCGGCAAGCTCATCGTGGAAACAGCGCCCGCGCCCGCGCCCGCCGCGGCCCCGGAGCCCGCTCCGGCGATCCCTGAGCAGCCGGCGCAGGCGGCCCCGGAACCCTGATCCCGGATTTTGCGGGCTGATTGGTCCGGGCCTGCTCGCAAGTTTTCGCCGCCTGTTCGGAATGGCATAGTCAGCCGGGAATTTCCCTGGCCGCCTCAAGAAGCGCCAGCAGGTTTTCCGCGGGAACATCAGCCTGTATGGACTGCGCCGGCGCGAAGATGTACCCGCCGTCAACGGACATCATGTCGCGCACCCGGCGCGCCTCGCGCCGCACCTCGTCCGGCGTTCCGAACGGGAGCGTTTTCTGGGTGCTGATGCCGCCCCAGAAAGCGAGCTTCGAGCCGTGCCTGCGCTTTAGCCCGGCAATATCCATCGCCTCCGGCTGCACGGGATTGAGCACGTCCAGCCCCATCTCCACAAGCGACGGAATGATCGCCCCGATGTCGCCGCACGAGTGGACCCAAACGTCCTTCCCGTACGCGTGAATCAAATCGTATTCCTTCTGCTCGCCCGGCCGTATCATGTCCTGCCACACGGCTGGCGACATGAGCAGTCCGCGCTGGGAACCCCAGTCGCTCCCCAGCAGAACGCCGTCTATTTCCGGAAGATGCAGAATGTTTTCCAGCATGACCATGTTCTTCTCGATGATCAGGCCAAGCAGGTTCCGGGCGAACTCCGGCGCCCCGCCCATGTCCGCCAGGAAGTTCTCAAAGCCCCTGGAGAAATAGGCCTTCTCGAAATGGCTCCCGTAGATGCGGACCAGAAGGTACTTTTCAGCCTGCGCGTCTCTCGCTGCCTTGATCCCGTCCATCATGGCATCGTAGCTGCCCCTGCCCATGACGGCCGGCCGGCTCTTCGGAACGTCAATGCCGGCCCAGTCCGGGCCGAGCTCATGCCAGTCCCACCAAGGAGCGCTGACGTCCGCAACGTCGTTGTCAAGAAACGCGCCCCAGTCCTTAACGCCGAGCCGGGCGCCGAAGACCTCGCAGGCTTCCGGGCAGATGTCAATGAAGTACGGCGGCCTTTCCGCCGCGCGATGCCCGATCGCAGCCTTTACAAGCTCACACCTGTTCATTGCATGACCTCCGCCTGAAAGGTAGCATGGCATCCGCGAAAAGCCACGCGAAAAAGGGACTGGGAACAGATTTAAACCTAGAAAGAGCAATCGAATATCCAATATCCAACAAGGAACTTCCAACATTCATCGGATTCCTTGGAATATTCCGTGTTGGCTGTTAGGCGCTTTGGTTCAGCGGTGGTGCAATCCGGCTTCTGT
>JAAZAB010000087.1 GCA_012514555.1 Lentisphaerota bacterium | reverse complement strand
CTTCGTCAACATGAGCATGTGGATCATGAACCCGAACGAAAGCTCGCCCTACTTCCAGCTCAAGGCGTTGCATCCCCATACAATTGATATCATGCGCTATTTCTGCGGCGACATCGAAGCGGTCCAGTGCTTCGCAACCAAGGCGCCGGGCAGAAAGATATGGTCCACCGCCCACTTCAACATGCGGTTCAGGAACGGCGTGGTCGGCGGGCTCACCGGCAGCTACGACATCGCGCGCGGCCACCCCATGGAGCGCTGCGAGGTGGCGGGAACAGGCGGGCGCTTCGTACTCGAGGACATGTTCCGGGAGCTCACGCTGTACCCCGCGGGCTCGCTCGAAAAAACGGTTTTCACCAACCCGTTCTTCGGCGGCATGCGGGATTTCGAGGACACGTTTCGCAACCGCATCAACAAGTTCGTCGAACAGGTGGCGCAGGGCGCCGCCCCGGCGGACATAGACGGCTCCGGCGCCGACGGCCTGGCCGCGCAAAAAGTCCTCGACGCGGCCATCCGCTCGCTTAACACGGAGAGCGTGGTCCGCGTCGAATGACGCGCCGGCCGCGGGAACATGCCATGCAATGCCACCGGACATGGAACGCCGCAAGGGTCTGCCTTGCGGCAGCCTTGATCCTGTCCGCGGGGTGCTCGAAAAAGCCCGAGCGCCCCGGCCATGGCGGGCTGACCGGCAGGATCACGATTTCCGGCGCGTGGGCGCTGTACCCCATGGTCGTCAGGTGGGCGGAGGAGTTCAAAAAAATTCAGCCCGGGGTGGCCATAGACATTTCCGCGGGCGGCGCCGGGAAAGGCATGGCCGACGCCCTTTCGAAGACCGCGGACCTCGGCATGGTGTCCCGCGCGGTCAATCCGGTTGAACTGTCCGCGGGCGCGTGGCACGTGTCGGTGGCAAAGGATGCCGTTGTCCCGACGTTCAACAGCGCGAACCCGGCCGCGGAAGCGATACTGAAGCGCGGCCTGACACGCGATGAGTTTGCCGCAATTTGGATCAAGAACAGCCTGCTGCGCTGGGACTCGCTCGCGCCCGGGCCGGGCCGCGAAGAGCCGATCCACGTCTACACGCGCTCGGACGCCTGCGGGGCGGCGGAAACGTGGGCGCATTACCTGGGCGGCAACCAGCAGGACCTGTCCGCGGTCGGAGTCTATGGCGATCCCGGCCTGGCCGAAGCCGTGAGAAAGGACGCGCTCGGCATAGGGTATAACAACATCAATTTTGTCTACGACCCCAAAACCAGGCGCCCCGTCGAAGGGCTCGGCATAATCCCGCTGGACACCAACGGCAACCGCGTTGCGGACCCGGAGGAGTCGTTCTACGGGAGCCTCGACGCCCTGATCGAGGCCATCCGGGACGGGCGCTATCCGTCTCCGCCCGCAAGGGACCTGCACCTGGTGTCGGGCGGCCGGCCCGATAGCCCCGCGGTCCGCGAATTCCTGAGGTGGATACTCTCCGACGGCCAGAAATTCGTGCTGGATGCCGGCTACATCGGCCTGCCCCGGGACCAGCTTGATGAGCAACTGAAGAAACTCGGCGCCGCCCAATGATGAATACCAGGAAGATACTGGACGGAATCGGCCTGAACGTTTTCCGGGCTCTGACCGTGCTCGCCGGTCTCCTAATCGTCCTGATGGCCCTGGGCCTGGTCCTGAAGTCCGTTCCTCTGCTGTCCATGAAGCCGCTGAATGTTCTCCTGTTTTCCTCGGCGTGGAATCCGCTCCGGAACGAGTTCGGGTTCCTGCCCTTCATTGCCGGCACCGCGTGGGTCGTCGGCGCGGCGGTGGCGATTGCCGTGCCGGTGTCCATCCTGACATCCATATACCTCTCCGAGTACGCGGGAAGGCGCGTGAAGGCGCTCATGCGCCCGCTGCTCGACCTGCTGGCGGGAATTCCGTCGGTTGTCTACGGGGTTTGGGGCGTGCTGGCCGTCGTGCCGCTGGTCAAGAACCACGTTGCGCCGCTGTTTTCGACCTTCTCATCGGGCTATACCGTCCTGTCGGCGGGCCTGGTTCTGGCAATCATGATTTTCCCGGTGATCATAAACGTCTGTGTCGAGGTGCTCGGCATGGTGCCGGTCGAGGTGCGCGAGGCCTCGATGTCGCTGGGCGCGACACGGTGGCAGACCGTAAAGCACGTTGTTCTCAGGCGGGCCATGCCGGGCATCGTCGCGGCGAACATCCTGGGAATATCGCGGGCGTTCGGCGAAACCATGGCCGTTCTGATGCTGGCCGGCAACGTCGCCCGGATGCCCTCCTCGCTCCTGGACCCGGCCTATCCCCTGCCCGCCCTGATCGCCAACAACTACGGCGAAATGCTCTCGATCCCGCTTTACGACTCGGCCCTTTTCTTTGCGGCGCTCCTCCTGTTCGCGGTTGTCCTTTTCTTCAACATCG
>JAAZAB010000086.1 GCA_012514555.1 Lentisphaerota bacterium | reverse complement strand
GCCGCCGTGACAGGGCGGCATGTCGGCAACGCCGTGCTGTTCCTTGTGACGAGGCAGACCCCGACCACGGGGGCCACTATTCCGGTTGACGGCGGGCTGCCGGACGCGACGCCGCGGTGAATAACCCATGAAAATCCTGGCTATCTGCGGAAGCTATCGCAAGCAGGGGGTCATCAGCGTCCTGATGGACAAGGCTATCGAGGGTATAAGGGAGGCGAGCCCCGGCGCCTCGGTGGAAAAGGTCTGTTTGATCGAGAAGAAGATCGAGTACTGCCGGGGCTGCATGGCCTGCTTTCCCGACGACCCGGCCAAGCGCATTGCGGCATGCGTCATCAAGGATGACATGTTTGCGTTATTTCTGCGACGACGCCACGAAGTTCTTCCGCGAGACTCTGCCTTGCGTGCTGAACGCGAAAATCGCAGGCTCGCTCTATGCCGGCAGGGGCCGGCAGGGCGGGGGCGCGATCCGTCCGGAGCCTTTCTTCCCCGCGGCGCGGGCGCTGGGCGCGAAGCTGGCGCGGGCCGTAGCGCGGTTAGAGAGGAAGCGCTGAGGGCCGAATATCCTGGGCGGAGGGGCCTGCGACGTCTTTTTTGACGCAGCCGCGCCGGGCGAACCGCGCGCTTCGGAATCAAGCCTGACCCCGGCGACGAACGACAGGGGCCGGTTCAGCCAGGAATTATTCCCGGCCGCCGGGAGGATAAGCCCCGGGCCAGCCCCAAGGCTGCGCCCATGCGACAAGCCCGTTATTCGCCGCGGACCAGACATACCAGTACCCTTGGATGGTGTCGAACACCGCCAGGTCCGCCGTCCTGTCGCCGTCATAATCGCCCGGAACGGGCACCGCGCCAGTCCAGCCCCAGGGCATGGCCCAGACCAGGACCTGTCCCTCGGCCTGCGACCATGCGTACCAGTTCCCGCTGGGCTGGTCATACACGGCCAGGTCGTCCTTCCTGTCGCCGTCGTAGTCGCCGGGCACGGTCGTCGCGCCCGGCCAGCCCCATGGCTGCTCCCACGCCAGAACCGTCCCGGCCAGCGTCTGCGCGTACCAGTAGCCCGTATTGCTGTCGTAGACGCAGATATCGCTCCTGGCGTCGCCGTCATAGTCGCCTGGAACCGTGATGGCGCCCGGCCAGCCCCACGGCCGGCCCCAGGCCAGAACCGCGTCGGCCGGCGTGATGATATACCAATACCCCGACGGCTGGTCATAGACGGCCAGGTCGCTGATCGCGTCGCCGTCATAGTCGCCCGGCGCCGTCTCCGCCCCGGGCCAGCCCCAAGGCCGCGCCCAAAGGATCAATTCCTCCCGCGCATGGTTCCACGCGTACCAGCACCCCGTATTCTGGTCGTACACACACAGGTCGCTGACCGCGTCTCCGTCGTAGTCGCCCGGCGCCGTTTCCGCCCCGGGCCAGCCCCAAGGCACCTGCCAGACCGTGGCCAGCCCCGATTCCAGGCTGTACGCGTACCAGTGCCCGGTGTTGTTGTCGTACACGGCAAGCTCGCTGGCCCCGTTGCCGTCGTAGTCGTTCATCGCCGCCCGGCCGACGCCTGTCACGGTCACCAGGTTTGTCACGGGCGCGGCCTCCGCGTAAATCGTGTTCCCGGCCTGGCTGGCCGCAACGCGCACAACTCCGGTTTGCGTGAAGCTAAGCACCCCGGCTTCCAGGCGACCGGGCCCGAAGGCCACGGCGAAGCTCACGGGCAGACCCGAACTGGCAGTGGCCGAAAGCGTGACCGTGCTCGTCAGGTTCTGCGCCGGAATCGCGGGAAAGGTTATCGTCTGGGCCAGCTTGCGAACCGCGAGGGTCGCCGTCGCGCTGGTCGCCACATTCACCATGTTGCCGACCAGGCATCGGTATCCTCCCGCGTCGCCCAGCCCCACCGATGCGATCGTGTACGAAGGGTTGGTGGCAAGCGCGATGTTCGCGGCGTTTTTCTGCCATTGGTAATATAGCGGCGCGTTCCCTGCCGCCGTCACGGAGAAGCTGGCCGCTGTCTCAACGCTGTTCGTCAATGAAGCCGGATTGCCCGTTATGACCGCGGGCTCGTTCACAGACAATGTGGCCGCGGCGCTGTTCGTCACGTTCACCATGTTGTTGACCATGCACTGGTAGCTGCCGGCGTCTCCGGGCGTCACCGGCGCGATCGTGCAAGTCGCATTGGTCGCCTGCCAGATGTTCACGCCATCCTTCCACCACTGGTAATGCAGCGGGGCAGTGCCTGTTGCCGTCACGGAGAAGCGCGCCGTACTCCCGGGATTGTTCGTCAGGGATTGAGGGTTGCCCGTTATGGCCGCAGGCTCGTTTATTGCCAGCGTCGCAGCGGAGCTGGTGACGGCGTTCACGATGTTGCTGACCAGGCACCTGTAAACGCCCGCGTTCCCTGCGGCGACCGAGGCGATCGTGAAGGTCTGGCTGGTTGCCATCGGGATGCCTTGGCTGTTTTTCTGCCACTGGTAATACAGAGGGGGTGTGCCCGTCGCCGCCACGGAGAAGCTTGCCGCGGTCCCGGGATTGTTCGTCAGGGATTGCGGGTTGGCCGTGATGGCCGCCGGCTCGTTCGTCGCGAAGCCGGCCTGGATCGTCCGCGCCCGGTCCATGAGCAGGATCATCGTTGTGCTGTTCGTATCGCCCTGGGTGTCGCCCGACCATCCGGCGAAATGCCAGTTCGGGCCCGGGGCCGCCGTCACCGAAACGTTGCTGTAGCTCCGGAACCAGCCGGCGGTCATGCTGGCGGTGCCACACCCGCTTGTCATGACCGAAAGCGGGTAGTTCGTCTCCCACTGCCACGTCAGCGTGGAGTCATTCGTCAACACCAGCGTCACGTTCGTCGGCGCCACCTGCGCATACGCGTTGCCCTGAACGACGCCGCGGACGCATTCCAGGAGCTGGGTCGAGCCCACCGCCACGGGCGAGTTGGTGACTGCCTGGAACAGCGCAGCGTTGTTGGTGGCCGTCACTGTGCCCGGCCAGGCCCCGCCGTGCGCCGAAACCACGGTCAGCGTGCGCAGGCCCGTGGTTCTGAGCCCGACGGAGGGGTCGCCATAAATGTTGAAGTCAAAGTGGTTCATGAGCGCCGAATCCTGCCAGTAGCTCACGCTCGCGTTGGCGTGGAGCCAGTTGATTGCGTCGCCAATGGGCTCGTCTTGCTCGATCATCCGCCGCGCGGCGTGGTAATTGTAGGATGCGTTGTCGGAATACATGAGATAGGAGACCAGCCATTTGATGTTCACAGCCCATGTGACGCGCGACGGGGCCAGGGCCGCAATGGCTCCGTTGCGAAGCACTGAAACGCACAGGTTATTGGTCGTTTCCGGGTAGCCGTTGTTGCACGAGCACGGAAACAGGAAGGACGGGTGCGAGTTGTCCAGGCCCGACGCGTGAGCGTTGGTGAACAGGACGCCGTCGGCCGCAATGTTCGGCCCCACCTGGGTCCAGGTGTCGGCGCCGTGCCCCCACCACATGACCACGCCGAAGTCAATGCTCTGCCAGTGGTAGTGGTGATGGTTGGTGTTGCCGCCAAAGGCTGCTCCGCGCAGTTCGTAGTCGCTGGCATATGCGGAGTCGCAACTCGCGTGTTTCGAACCCTGCTGGTAGAGCCTGGTCGAGGTCCAGGCATTGGGAACACACACGTTCGTCCGGAAATGCTCGATCATCTCCGCGCCGTCAACCGCGAAGTCGTCGGTCTGGAAAGAGGCTGACCCGAGGTAATTGCTGCGCCAGCTGCGGGCCGGCGCCAGCTCGTAGGCCTTGGTCTTGTCAAGAATGGAATCCAGGTAGCCGATCTGGGCGGTATTGGTGTCGTACACCGGGATGCGCCCGACCGCGACCTCGCACATCATGTCGATGCCGCCGGACCCGACATCCGCGTATTCGCCGTAGACGCCGTTGGTGTTATTGTCCCAGTTCCCGGTCAGCTCGGCGTAGTACATGTCCGTCGGCGATTGCTTGTCGGATGGCTGGGCGTTCCGCGGATAGCACATCTTCATCGGAACGCTGCGGCTTGATCCGAACGAACCGGGATCGGGATTCCCGATTAATAGGGCGTATTCGATGCTCATGGATGCGTAGTGGTTGGTCAGCCAGCCGCGAATGTTGTCGGCGCGCTGATCGCATGACGAGCCGGAGACATAATGATAGTCGTCCATGGACGTTCCCTCGGTCACGATCAGCATGGATAATCCCATCACCTCCTTGGCGGCTTTGAATTCCGCCAGTTTCGCGGAATTGCTCTGGATCGAGGACGTCGTGAGGATCACCATGTCGGCCGTCACCGCGGACGGAACCGGCTGCACGTACCCGGGATCATAGCCGGACGCCGCCTCGGGATTCACCACGCTTGAAAGAACATTCCGGCGTGTTCGCCCGGGCGCCGGCGCCGCGGCGCCGGTTGCCGATATGCCGGGTGAGACGCCGCTCCGCGCGCCGTCCCGCCCATATTGCACGACCAGATCGCCCTTCTCGATGAACAGCAGCTTGCGGGTCACCGGATTGTAGCGATACGGGAACACCGCAACTGATACCACCTTCCATTCGCGCCATGCTCCGGCGACGATGTCCCCCAGGTGCGAGTCCGGATAGTGCTTGCCGCTGGAATAGACATCCATATCCCTTCCTGCCTGGATTCTGCGGCCAATTGGCCACACGGCTTCCCCGCCCGACTTGCAGTAAGGGGGCGCGGGCGGCACGTCCCATTCGCCCGCAACCTCAGTGACCACGGCATCCCGGATGGATGCTGAGACCGCATCCGGCCTGGCGTCCGGCGGCAAAAGCACTCGCACGGTCTGCACGGGCAGCGCCGGCCGGCCCGGAATGCCGACGGCAGGAAGCCCGCCGAAAAACGCTTTCCCGTCAGGAGTTCGGGCGACGGGCACGCCTGAAATCCGGAACGGCGTAGCCAGTTCTCCGGAATTTTGGGACAGATCCCTGGCCGATGTCCGGCTTTCCGCGCAGAAGCCGGCAGGGGCATGGATGGAACTCATGCCGGCTGGCGCTCCGAGGAGATCGCGTGCCGGCGGCGATGACAGGATTACAGCGCCTAAAAGGACAAGCATGTTGCTTTTCATGGCTGCGTCCCTTCATGCGGGACGGGATTTCCCCGACGCTATGGCCGCACGCGATTCCCCAGAAGGGAGGACATACACGCCAAATCCCAACCTTATGGATACTTTAAAATGTGTCTTGAACAGAGTCAATAAAAAGCTGCGGAAAAGCGCATCAGGGACAGGCCCCATGCTCCGCCTTGTTCTTTGAATCAGAATGTTGGTTATTTGGCATTCGCTTAAAACGCAGGATTTCACGAGCCGTTCGCGTTTCGCAGTGCGCGGGCGGCTGGCCCCAGCCGCCGGTTGAGGTGAAATCTGAGCTTGACCAGGCGCCATTCAGCATTGACAGCAACTTTGCGCCTCGTATGATTTGATGAACAAGGGCGGGCGCGCCTGGATTAGGGCTCCTTGACCTTGGCGCGATGAACGCAAACATATATGCAGCATGGATAGGGTTTCTGCTCGGCTGCCTGGCAGGCGCAATTCCCGGGCTGTTCTTCCACAGGGCGAACTGGCTCGGCGGTTACGCTTCGTGGCAGCGGAGGATGATCCGGCTGGCCCATATTGCCTTTTTTGGCATCGGTTTCATCAACCTGTCATTTGCCCTCACGGCGCGGGCTCTGGGCCTTGATGCCGGACTTCAGGTTTCTTCCGTCCTCTTGATCGCCGGCGCCGTAACGATGCCTGCGGTCTGCTATCTGTCGGCATGGAAGCCGTTTTTTCGCAACCTGTTCTTCATTCCTGCCGGGTCGGTCACCGTCGGCATTGCCCTGTTCGCCTGGAGGGTCATCGGCCTGTGAACATCGGCATGTTTCCAATGAGCGGCATACGGGTGTGCGACGCAGAGTTGCTTCGGCTGGGGCTGACGTTGCCGGGCTTTGTTGAGAGAAGCAAAACCATTGCGTCATTGCCAAGCCTCGGCCTGCTGACTTTGGCGGGAATGACGCCGGCCCGCCATAGCGTGCGGTATGTCGAGGTGCCCGACGTGAACCTAATGGCTTCGCTGCCGGGCGGCCTCGACGTCGCGGTCATTTCCACCTACAGCGCACAAGTTGGCGAAGCTTACGCGCTGGCGCAACGATTCCGGGCGGCAGGCGTGCCGACCGTCATCGGGGGGCCGCATGTCACCGCCCTCCCGGACGAGGCGGCGGAGCATTGCGACGCCGTTGTGGTCGGCGAAGGGGAGCCCGTGTGGCTGCGGGTTCTGGAGGATGCCGAACGCGGCCGCCTTCTGCCGCGCTATCGCGCCGGCGCCGACGAATTCGATCTGGCGGACGCGCCCATGCCGGCATTTGAGCTGCTCGACATCTCGAAATACAACCGGCTGACCGTCCAAACGAGCCGCGGGTGTCCGCATCATTGCGAATTCTGCGCCAGTTCGGTTGTGCTGACGCACAGGTACAAGCAGAAGCCTGTCGGCAAGGTATTGGCCGAAATCGCAAGGATACAGGCGATGTGGGATCGGCCCTTCATCGAGTTTGCCGACGATAATAGTTTCGTCAACCACGCGTACTGGAAGGAACTCTTGAGGCCGCTCAAGGGAAAGGGTCTCAGGTGGTTCGCGGAAACAGACGTTTCCGTGGCTGACGACGGGGAATTGCTGGACCTGATGCGGGAGACCGGATGCGCGCAGGTCTTGATCGGCTTGGAGAGTCCGACAGATGCCGGCCTGCGCGGACTTGAATTGCGGAATGACTGGAAGTTCAAGAATTTCCCGCGCTACAAGGAGGCAATTCGCGCCATACAGTCCCGCGGCATCACTGTCAACGGCTGCTTTGTGATCGGTCTCGACGGACACACGGCCGGCATTTTTGACCAGGTCTTCACTTTCGTGAGGGAGTCTGAGCTTTACGAGGTTCAAGTCACGCTTATGACACCTTTCCCGGGCACGCCGCTCTACGCCCGCCTCGAACGGGAGAACAGGCTGCTCGAACCCCGCAACTGGAACAAATGCACGCTTTTCGACATCAACTTCAAGCCCGCCAACATGTCGGGGCAGGAACTGCACGACGGGTTCAAGAAGCTGGCCGTCGAATTGTACAGCGACGAGTTCACCAAGTGGCGAAGAAGCCGGTTTAAACACGCGATGCGTGATCAACGGAAGGGAGGATCCCGGACATGAACGCAAAACGAGGCGTTGCGGTTCTGTTCATTGCGGCCGCCGTATATGACGGGCTGCTCGGAGCCGCCTTTCTGTTCGCCGGCGGCCGTGTCTTCGAGTGGTTCGGCGTGACTCCGCCGAATCACCCGGGCTACGTTCAGTTCCCGGCGGCCCTGCTCCTCGTATTCGCGGCCATGTTTGCGGCGATTGCAGGAGACCCGTTCAGGAATCGCAACCTCATCCCTTACGGCATCCTGCTCAAAGCATCGTACTGCGGCGTGGTTATCTTCCACTGGATGACCGCCGGGCTTCCTCGAATGTGGAAGCCATTCTGCGTTGCCGATCTCCTGTTCCTTATTCTCTTCGCCTGGGCGTTGACAGCCATGAAGAGAAAGGCATCGGATGGCGGGCCGGGCGCCTGACAAGCGGCGGTATCTCGCCGTTGGCGCGCCTCATCACCCGATGACGCTGGGGAAGATCGAGCGGTTCTGGAAGACGATCTGGGAGGAGTTCCTGGAGCGGGCCAGTTTCGAGACGTTCGAGGAGGCGGTCGAGCGGATCGGCTACTGGGTGCAGTACAACAAACACCGCCGGCCGCACCAGGGGATCGAGGGGCTGTGCCCGGCGGACCGGTACGGACCCGGGGCAGCTCTCGGACCTGCTCTGGAACCTGGTGGGCGACGCCGCGTCTCGCTACCGCTTCCCCCTGGACCTGGCGGAACATCTGCCGGCCGAATGGATCGCCAATCAGTTGCGGAGGTGAATTCCGCTTTATCGCGTGGGCCTCCAGCGCCCGGCTACTCGCCCACGGGCCGCATGCCGGGTCCGCCCCAGGCCGCATCCCACAGGATGGAGTCGCCGGCCACGGTCCGAATGTACCACGGGCCGCCGGCTTCCTGGTACGCGGCCAGGTCCCATACACCGTCGCCGTCATAGTCGCCGGACACGGCCGACATGCCCGGCCCGCCCCAGGCCGTATCCCACAGGATCGCGGCGCCGGCCACGGTCCGGATATACCACCGGCCGCCGGCTTCGTAATAGACCGCGAGGTCAAAGACCCGGTCCCCGTCGTAATCGCCGGGTACAGGATCAAACCCCACCCCGCCCCACACCAGTTCCCAGCCCAGCAGCCGGCCGTCGAGGGCGAGGATATACCACAGGGTCCGGGCCGGGTCGAACACGCACAGGTCGCTCAAGCCGTCGCCGTCGTAATCGCCGGCCACGGGCACGGCGCCGTACCAGCCCCAGAGCTCGGCCCAGGCCAGGAGCGTCCCGGACAGGGTCCGGATGTACCACGCGCCGCTGGCGCCGTCGAACACGGCCAGGTCGGCCGCGCCGTCGCCGTCGTAATCGCCCGCCACCGGCACGGCCCCGGCCCAGCCCCAGGGCTCGGCCCAGGCCAGCGTGGCGCCGGCCAGGGTGCGGATGTACCAGTTGCCCGAGGCGGTATCGAACACTGCCAGGTCCAGGGCGCCGTCGCCGTCGTAGTCGCCCGGCACAGCCGTGCCCGTGGCAAATCCCCAGGCCACGGCCCATGCCAGGGATTCGCCGCTCACGGTCCGGATGTACCAGAGCCCGGCCGCCGCGTCGTAGACCGCCAGGTCGCTCGCATCCCCGGACACATAGCCCATGGACGGGCCGCCGCGCCGGCCGGAAACGGACGCCGAAAACGCGCTCAAACCCGTCGCATGCCTGGCCCGGACCCAGTAGTAATAGCGGCGGTTCGGCGTCGTATTCGAGTCGTCGAAACTCACGGACCCGGTTTCACCCAGCTTCACGGCTGAGCCGACCGCATTGGCAGAGTTCCGCCACACCTCGTACGCCGCGGCGCCGGAGGCCGCGGTCCAGCTCACCCGGATGCGGTCGCGCAGTGTGCGGTCCGTGGCCGCGAGGCCCGTGACGCCCGCGGGCTGCACGATCAGGTCCACGCTGTCCTGGCCCAGCGTTCCGCTGATGCTTGTGCCACTCACGGTCACCCGGTTCGTGCCCGGGGCCAGGCCGTTGACCGTGACGCTCCAGGGGCTGGCCGAGGGGAACAGGTAGTCCATGCCCCCATTCACACTCCACCACATGCTGCCCAGCACGCCCGACTGCGTGCCGCCGATCCCGTAACTCGTGGTGCCCGCGGGCAGGGTCACGGGTCCGGATGGCGTCGTGATGGCAAGGGCCGGCACCACCCGCGGGGTCAGGTAAAACTGGCGGACCGATTGCATAACGGACTGGGATCCGTTGAACTGGCCCGTGGAATAAAGGCCCTTGGCCCGGATATAAAACGTTTCATACAAAGGCAAGGCCAGCCCCGAGAGCTTCCAGACCCCGTTCGTCCAGGCGGCCACGCCCAGCCGCGTCCAGTTGGTGCCATCCGAGGACGATTCGAACCGCGCCTGCCAGACCTGAGGACAACTCCCTGCAAGAGTCCAGGCCACCCAGGTTCCGTTCGTGTCCGCCTCAAGCGTACGGGCCGCGGCCTTGTTGTTCGACAGAAACCGGACCATATGGACTCGGTCCATATTGGCCACCTTGATAAATCGTCCCACGGCCAGAACCTTGCCATCCGGCTGAATGGCCAGGCCCGCGACATCGTTGCTGGCCCGGGTATAGGCCGAATACGAACTCCGGGGCGCGCCATTGGAGGCGAACTGGGCGAACCGGCGGAAGGTGGTGCCCGTGACGTTCGTGAACGAACCGGCTGCGATCACATCGCCGTCCGCGCGCAAGGCCAGGCTCATCACGCGTCCGTCCGTGATGACCGGCGGGGTGAAGGTCGGGTCGAGTGTGCCGTTGGAACGCAACCGGGCCAGCTTTGGAGAGGTTCCCCCGCCGATGTTCGTGAACGCGCCGCCCACCAGAACCTTGCCGTCCGGCTGGGCCAGCACTGACCAGACCGGCGCATCCGGCGAGGGATTGAAATCGGGATTCAACGTACCGTCCGAGCGAAACGCGCCGAGCCCGGCCCGGTCCGTGAGGTTCAGGCGGGTGAACGAGCCGGCCACAACGATGCCGCCGTCCGGCCGGACCGCGGTCGAATAGATCGTGCCATTGGCAACCGCGGTAAACGAAGGGTTCAAGTATCCATCGGCGCCCAGCAACGCGATCCGGCTCTTCGTGGCCCCGGCAATATTGGTGAACGTGCCGGTCACCAGCACGTGCTGGCTGGTCAAGGTCGTGAGGGTATAGACATAACCGACATTCCCCTTCACCCCATTGGTGAAATACGGGCTCACCTCGCCCTCGGCCGTCAACTCGGCGATCCTGCGGCGCGGCAGGGAATCGAATGTCGTGAACAGTCCGCCGCACCGCAAGTATCCTGCCGGGTCGATCCCGATGGCAAGCACATAATCATCGGGAGACACCCCCACGAACCCTGTGTGGAGACGGCCCCGCGCATCCAGCCGCCCGAAATTCTGCGAGCCCACCCCGTCCACCGAGAGCATGTCGCCGCCGCACAGGATGCCACCGTTGGTCTGCACAGCCAGGGCCGTGGGCCCGCCCCCCATGGCGGTGACGATGTTGGGCGCCAGGGTCTGGTCCAGAAGCCCGTTCTCGTGCAAGCGCGCGACATAACGGACCGCGGCGTCGTTAAACGACGTGAAATCGCCGGCCGCCACAATCATGCCGTTGGGCTGGACCGCCACGCCATACACCGTGCCGGTGGAACCGACACCGGCAACAAAAGACGAATCCACTGCGCCGTTCGCCTTGAGCCGAACCAGCCGCTGCCGCAGGTGCATCCCGCCCACCATGGCGAACGTGCCGCCCACAATGGCCTGGCCGTCCGGCTGCAAGGCCACCGAATAGGCGCTGGCGCCTGCATTCAGCCAGCCGGGAAACTCACTCCAGACATCACCGTTCGCATACAACATGGCCAGGCCCCGCTTGGCGATGCCTGAAACCGTGTCAAAATCCCCGCCCACCAGGATGTCGCCGTTAGGATACACCGCCAGGGTCCGGACCAGGCCGTCCGCCGAAGCGCTGAAATCCGGGTCCAGGGCCCCGGTCGTCCACACACGGGCCAGCCGCTGACAGGCGGTTCCGCTTATGCTCGTGAACGCGCCGCCTATCAGAATCCGGCCGTCCGGCTGCACAGCCAGGGTGGTGACATTTGAGTTCGGCTGGGCCGTGAACGACGGGTCCAACGTGCCGTCGCTGTTCAGCCGCGCCAGGAACGAGCGGGCCTGGCCGCAAATGCCCGTGAATGACCCGCCCACCAGAATCTTCCCGTCTGCCTGCCGCGCCAGGGCCAGCACTTCGCCTCTGGGAGTCGGCGCATAGGATGTGTCCACCTCATAGAGGTCAGGGGTTTTGTTCATCCGGATCAGATTCGTTACCCCACCCTTCTGACAAGCCCCACCCGCCAGTACGGCGTCTCCTTCCAACGGAAGCACGGCGTTCACCCGATTCCCATCCAGATAGAGACCGCTGTCATGGACATTGTCGCCCTTAATCCGAGTAAGCAATCTGGCATGAACCGATCCGCCATAGTTAACCCGGAATTCCCCGCCCAAAAACAGGTTGCCGTTCGTGTCGCAGACCGCCGTGTGAACCCGCCCTGTGACAACATAATTTCCGTCATTAAACCCATCCACCAGGGCTGGTGTGCTCTGGGCCAGAACCAGGCCGGTCAACAGGGGCGTGAAGACCAGAATAACCAATAGGTCTCGTTGCACGTGCTTCATGGAATCCTCCGTTGCCTCGAGTCTCTTGCACCCCCCCCCCTGCAACGCTGCGCCTGACGGCTTGCGTCGCGGGGCGTTTTGTAAAGTGAAACGTCCCGCCGCCCACGGTGGGCAAGCATGACGCTCCAGCCTGCGCCCCGTCGTTTTCTGCACGGCACCATACCGCGCCCAAAACGATTGTCAGTTATCAGAACTCTAGCACGGAATCGCGCTCTTGTCTACCCCCTCCCTTTTTTTTAAATAGTTGTAGATTATTGCCGCGCAAGGTATAGCAATGGAACAAGCAGGGAGGAGATGGGCCCGCGGCCCGAAGGAATAGCCGGTAACAAGGAGAAAACCATGAAAAGACGCACTGGAACGACGCTGCTGCTGGGCGGAGCCCTGACAGTGTCGGCCGCGCTGAACGGCGCCCCGCCGGCGCCGCCGAAGGACCAGGAGGAGTTCAACGCGCTGGCGAAACAGGCGGACGGCTGCGAGGGCGGCTACAATGTATGGTCCCGGCAGCACACGGGCTATTACATCGACCTTATACCCGAAGAGAAATACCGGCAGATGAAGGAGGAGTATCTCAAGTGCCTTGAAGGGATGCACAAGCTCCGGCCGGAGGATCCCAACGTCTGCGTCAGGTACGCTTCCTACCTCGTTTATGTCGGGAAGAACGACCTGGCGATAAAAGTGCTCGAGCCGGCCGTCAAGCTGCCGAATCTCAGCGCGATCCAGCAGGCAAACATCCTGGTATGGCTTGCGGAAGCCGCCCTGAACAAGGGTGACAGGACCGGGACAATCCGGCGCCTGGAAGACTTGATCAGCCGGAATTTGAACACGCAGTCCCGCGGCGGCCCGGATCCGGCGGGGCTTGGAAGAGAAGCCCTGGCCTGGCTGAAAGGGCTTACCCTTGATGAGCAGAAGCTGCCGGCCGAAACAGGGGCAAAGGCTTTTCCGACGCCCCAGGATGCCAAATACACCGACTCTTTTGCGCCGCTCAAGAGCGTAAGGTTCGCGCTCGGGAAAGACATCAAGCCGGATGACGCGCGCGTGCGGCTGCTCAAGGTCAAGCTCGCCCGTTTCGGGGTCAACGTTGAGAACAACGCCCCGTTTACGATCTCGATCAACGAAGGCAAGATCAAGGCCCCCGAAAAGGAAGAGGGATATGCCCTGCGGGTTGCCGGGGACGGCGCAGTTCTCCAGGGGCACGACAAGATAGGGACCACCTGGGCGGCGGTTTCGCTCGTCCAGCTGGTTGACCAGGGAAAGAAGTCCGTGCGTATCTGCGAGATCAATGACTGGCCGGAAACCCCGCAGCGCGGGCATCTGGAATCGAGCCACGCCGCCCTGGAGCCCGCGCTTTTCAACAAGAACAGCGCAGTCATGAACCAGAGCGCGCTCACCTATTCCCATGGGCAAACGCCGCTTCGCATGTTCACGCTGCTTGAGCCAAGCCGCCGCTACGCCGAGTTCGGGATAAGCTTTTACGCCGGGGACCGTTCGCTGAGCATGTATCCGAAGTACCCGCTGTCGAGCGAGCGGACCTTCCAGCTGAATTACGACTATCTCTCGAAAATCGCCGCGGCCGGAGGGCACGGGCTCTTCCTTTACGACGACTCGCGGTATCCCCTGCATCCGCAGGATGTGAAGCTCAACAGGAACGGCGCCGGCCAGGACGCGAAATTCATGACGCGCCTCTTCAAGGAGATCAGGAAAAAAAGCCCGGGATTCCGCCTGGTCTACTGCCCTCCGTTCTACTGGGGCCCCTACTACAGCGGCACGTTCAAGCAATACGAAAAGGGGAACAACGAATCCTGGAAGGATTACAACCGCTCCATCAGGGAAGAGCTGGACCCTGCCATAGACGTGTTCTGGACCGGCGAGCGCATGGTCTCATACGACATTGAAAAGCGCGACACCGATTGGGCTAAATCGGCGTTCGGCCGCCCGCCGTTTATCTGGCAGAACCGCCCCCTTCCGCACGCCTACCACTATGGCTCCATGGCGGATGCTATTCCCTGGGCCCAGATGCAGTACGACGGGTTCGGCGGCGACGTGAGAGGGTTCGTCGCGAACCAGTCCTCGCCGTCGTGCGCCGTTGTTTTCGGCGCCATGGGCGAGGCGCTTTGGAACCGGAAAGCCTTTGACCCCCGGGAATCCGCAAAGCGCGCCTCGGAAATGTTCTTCGGGAAAGGCATTTTCGAAATTCTCGAGCCCGGCTCCAAGGCGTTCTATTTCATGGACTCCTTCACCCGCGAAGGCCAGTTCACGCCTTACATTCTCAAGGAGCTCGGCAAGTTTGAAGAGGCCGTGAAAACCGCGCGCAGCGCCTACGAAAAGGCCTTGAAAGCCAATCCCGGAGCCATGGCGATGTACGGCGGCGGCGGCTACGGATTCGGGCGCACCCTCGGCATTGCTGAACCCATCCTGGCTCAGGCCAAGGCCGCGAAGCCGGATTATTTCCAGACCCGATATGCGTCCAAAATCGCCGCTGGCAAGGAGCTGGCGGTGAAGGATATCGGATTCAGTCCTGAGAAGGGCGATATTTTCAAATCCTTTGCCGACATGTCGGGCGGGGAAATAGATGATTATGAATGCAGAGCCCCGAAGACCCCGGCCGCCGTCTACCTGCGTGGCGTTCTCTTTCAGCCGAGGGTGAACTGGCTCGAAATCCCGTTCGACACCGCAGCTTCGGGCAGGCATGAATTGTTTCTTTCCGGGCAGGAGGAGGAGCACAAGGACCGCCCTGTAACCTGGCGCATACTCCTCAACGGCAAGGTTGTTTATGAAGGGAGAACGGGATTCAAGCAGAACGAGCGGGCGGTGGCCTCATTCGAACTCCCCGCGGACAAGATCGGCAGGAACAACATCATGCGCATCGAGAGCCTCGCGCAGGGCGGGACCCCGTGGAACGGCCCCTGGATTCGGATAGACTACGCAGTGTTGCGCAAGAAATGAACCCGGATTTTGCGTTTGAAAAATGAACGATGCTTATAACCGGTAAACCATCAGGCTTTTACAACT
>JAAZAB010000085.1 GCA_012514555.1 Lentisphaerota bacterium | reverse complement strand
GGGTGCTTGAGTCCCTTGCGTCCCTGTAGTCCCTTAGGGCAGGCAAACCATCGCCTGTAGCCGCGCCGCTGTGCGGCGCGCTTTCCCGGATCATGCGGGTACGGAGCCCCGCGTTCCCCAAAGGGCATTCCCGGGGGCTAAGGGCGGCGGGCTTGCCCGGCGAAGCCGCTTCGGCGAAGCATGGGCCTCCGCCGCCGTTCCTGAGGCAGCCTTAATCTGGCGGGACTTCTTTTGGATTTGGATTGTCTGGCTGAAGGTATTGCGGTAAAACAAACCACTGGTGGGGTTGTGTGCGGGCGGTTCGTGTTTTCATCGGACCGGCTTAAGAGGGAAAGTGTTGTGGATTCGGGCTGTAAACCGGGATAATCAAGGAGCTTGGCATGAATAGAATGAAAAACATGGATGAAGGGGCCTCAGTGCTTTCGCCGGAACAGTTCAGGGCTGATGCGCTGGTTACAAAAGCGCGCGCGGCGGCCGCCGTTTTCGGGCAGTACGACCAGGAGCAGGTTAACCGGATTGTGGACGCGGTTTGCAGGGCCGCGTTCGACCGGCGGGTCCAGCTCGCGAAGATGGCCCGCGAAGAGACGGGCATCGGCGTATGGGAGCACAAGGTGCTCAAGCACGTGTTGGCCACGCTGTTCGTTTGCGAGCAGATGTAACATTTGAAGACGGTTGGGGAGTTGTCGCGCGACGACGTGAATGGGATTGTGGAAATTGCGCAGCCCCTGGGCCCGATCATGGCGATCACGCCGGTGACGAATCCCACTTCCACCGTGATGTTCAAAGCTCTGATCAGCCTGAAGACGCGCAACCCGGTCATCTTCAGCCCTGGGCAGCGCGCGATGAAGTGCTGCACGGAAACGGCGAGGATCTGTTACGAGGCGGCGCTGGCGGCCGGCGCGCCCGAGGATTGCATACAGGTGCTGCCCGAGGCCTCGCGGGGGCTGACGCACGCGCTGATGACGCACAAGTCAATCGCGCTGGTGCTGGCCACGGGTGGGCCCGGCCTGGTGCAGGCCGCCTACAGTTCGGGTACGCCGACCATCGGTGTGGGTCCGGGTAATGTGCCCGTGTTCATCGACAAGAGCGCGGACCTTCCATTCGCGGTGGACAGCATTCTCATTTCCAAGACCTTCGACAACGGAATGATTTGCGCGAGCGAGCAGGCGGTGGTGGTGGAGAAGGCGATCGCGGCGGCCGCGGAGCGCGAATTCGAGCGAAAGGGCGGCTATTTCCTCAAGCCGGATGAGCTCGGGAAAATGCAGGCCGTTGCCGTTGACCGGGAGACGGGCATGATGAGTCCGGCCGTGGTGGGCCAGCCGGTGGAGAAACTCGCGCAGATGGCGGGGATTTCCGTGCCGCATGGCGCGAAGCTGCTGCTGGCCAGGCTCGACGCCGTCGGGCGGAACATTCCGCTGTCGGGCGAGGTATTGGCGCCGATCCTGGCCTACTACGAGTGCCCGGACTTCGACAGCGCCATCAAGCGCTGCATCGAGTTGAATTACCTGGGCGGAATCGGACACACGGCGGATCGTGTTCGACCTCGAGAAGACGGAGTATGTGTCGTCCGTGTTTCTCCGGGTTGTCCTGATGACGGCCAAGCAAATCAAGCCGGGCCTCCTCAAGGTTGCCAAGGCGAACCAGTTCGTGAAGGACCTGTTCCGCACGTCCGGCCTGGACCAGCTTCTGAAGGCATCCGGCGGCGAGATCGAGAGCGTTATGCAGGAGTCGCGCGTGTTCATGCAGCCGGAGGCCTTCGCCGCGGCCGCTCATCTGAAGACGTCCGGCGAATACCTGGCGCTCTACAGGCGGTCCATTGACGACCCGGACGGATTCTGGGCCGAGCAGGCCGGGCGGCACCTTGTCTGGGACCGGCGCTGGAACAGCGTGCGCGAGTGGAAGGCGCCCTCGGTGAAGTGGTTTGCCGGCGGCCGGCTCAACGCGAGCGTGAACTGCCTGGACCGGCACCTTGACACCGGCGCGGCCAACAAGGCCGCGATCATCTGGGAAGGCGAGCCGGCCTCGGCGTCGCGGCACGGCGAGGAGCGCGTGCTCACGTACCGGCAACTGCACCGGCTTGTCTGCCAGTTCGCCAACGTGCTCAAGAGCAACGGCGTCCGGCGCGGGGACCGGGTGCTGATATACCTGCCCATGGTCCCGGAGGCGGCCGTGGCCATGCTGGCATGCGCGCGCATTGGCGCCGTGCATTCCGTGGTGTTCGGTGGGTTCAGCGCTCAGTCCGTGGCGGACCGGGTCAGGGACAGCGGGGCCGTGATGATAGTGACGGCCGACGGCAGCTTTCGCAAGGGCGCCGTGGTTCAGCTCAAGAAGAACGTGGATGACGCATTCAAGTTCAAGGACGCGGAAGGCCGGCCGCTCTGCGGGTCGGTTCGAAAGGTCATAGTCCTCAGGCGCGCCGGGAATGACGTGAATTTCGACGAGAGCCGGGATGCATGGTGGCACAGGGAGATGGAACATGTTCCCGCCGCGTGCGCCCCGGAGAGCATGGAAAGCGAAGACACGCTTTTCATCCTTTATACCAGCGGCTCCACGGGCCGGCCCAAGGGCATTCAGCATTCCACGGCCGGCTTTTTGCTGGGCGCCAAGCTTACCCACCACTACGTGTTCGACCACAAGGACTTAGACATTTATTGGTGCACGGCCGATGTCGGGTGGGTGACGGGGCACAGCTACGTAGTCTACGGCCCGCTCGCGAACGGGGCCACGGTTTTCATGTATGAAGGCGCGCCCAACTACCCGGAGCCTGACCGCTATTGGCGTATGGTAGAGAAACACAGCATCACGGTTCTTTACACGGCGCCGACCGCGATACGGGCGTTCATGCAGTGGGGCGACGAATGGCCGAAAAAGCACGACCTGTCCTCGCTGCGGCTGCTCGGGAGCGTGGGCGAGCCCATCAATCCCCAGGCATGGACCTGGTATCACGAGACGATAGGGGGCGGGCGCTGCCCGATAGTCGACACCTGGTGGCAGACGGAGACCGGGTCGATTATGATTTCCACCTGCCCCGGCGCGGCCGCAATGAAGCCAGGCTCGGCGGGGCTGCCGCTGTTCGGCGTTGACCCGGCGGTGGTGGACGATAAGGGCGCGCCCGCAGCGCCCGGAACGGGAGGAAAGCTTATTCTTCGCAAGCCGTGGCCGAGCATGTTGCGCGGGGTTTGGGGCGATCCCGAGCGCTACGAGTGGACGTACTGGAAAGATTACCCGGGATGCTATTTCACGGGTGACGGCGCGCGCCAGGACGCCGGCGGCTACTTCTGGATCACGGGCCGGATCGACGATGTGATCAACATTTCCGGCCACCGGATAGGGACTGCCGAGGTCGAGAGCGTGCTGGTCGGCCATCCCGCGGTTGCGGAAGCCGCCGCGGTCGGGCGGGCGGACGACACGAAGGGAACGGGACTGGTGGTCTTCGTCACGCTCAAGAACGAGTTCACGCCCAGCCCGGAGCTGCGCGAGACGCTCCGAAAGCATGTTGCCGCGGAAATCGGGGCGGTGGCGCGGCCGGATGAAGTCCGGTTTGCAGAAGCGCTGCCAAAAACCCGTTCCGGGAAAATCATGCGCCGCCTTCTCAAGCAGGTTGCGGCCGGCACCGAGATTAAAGGCGATGTCACCACGCTTGAGGATTTCGGCGTGCTTGAACGCCTGAGCGGCGAGAATACCTGACCGCGGCGGGGGGGGCGCGGGTGAATAGGAGAATGGCTGCTTCCAGGCAGGAACAGGTGTGGAGAGCCCTGGGACAGACAGACTGTCAGCGGTCCCGGGTGCTTGAGTCCCTTGCGTCCCTGTAGTCCCTTAGGGCAGGCAAACCATCGCCTGTAGCCGCGCCGCTGTGCGGCGCGCTTTCGCGGATTATGCGGGTACGGAGCCCCGCGTTCCCCAAAGGGCATTCCCGGGGGCTGGAGGGCGGCGGGCTTGCCCGGCCGCCGAAGAAAATAGGAAGAGATGTTTTACCAGTCCAAAAAGCCTCTTCTGTAGCCGCGCCGCTGTGCGGCGCGCTTTCGCGGAACATACTGAGGCAGACCCTAGGGAAGGTAGCGAGGACGAGAACGAGAAAAAGGTGGGACAGGCAAACGCCCTGGATGAGTTCATCGGGAAAAAGTTTTCGGTTGCCTTTCGGGTGGGAGACTATACTCTTTGCACTGGAGTTGGCTGGGGCCAGTTCTTTCAGGCAGGCGTCCGCCCGCGGCGGGCGATTGAAATGCTATTCGAGAAAGAAGGTGAGCGATGAAAGCAGGAACGCGGAACGGAAACAGCATGCGGGCAATCGCGATGTCCCTTGGAATTGCAATCCTTTCGGCCGCGGCCGCTTCGGCACAGGAACAGCCGTCCCAGGTTTCCGGGAATGAACCCGGCGGCGGACCCGGGCCCGCGGCCCGGCCCGCGAAACCGCAACGCGCTCCGAAGCTCGTTTCCATTGAACTGCGCATGATCCAGGCGCCCAGGCTGGACGTGGATGAAGTGTTCAGGGAATCGGGCGGCATTGCACATACTTTCCTGATAAACGAGAAAACGCTCGGCGCGATAAATGCCATGGTCACCGGCAAAAAGGCCAGGGTGGTGGGGCAGTTGCAGGCGGTGTCCAAATCAGGCCAGAATACTGAAATCAAATCCGTCCGCGAGATCGTGTGCCCAACAGGATACGAGGTGCAATCGTGGCGTGACAGGAATGTGAAAACCACCAACGTGGTGGATACGGATGATATTGAAGCTGCGGAAGACATCATGGTGCCGGGAAACTTTGAAAGGCGCGAGGTCGGAACCATTCTGAGCGTGTCGCCGGTAGTCGATCCCACGGGAACAACGATTGATTTGACGCTTATACCCCAGAGGGTTCGCGTGTCCCTGCATCCGGACAAGCCGGCGGCAGGCAGGGCAGGAGTCGGACATGGACTCGAACAGCCGGTGTTTTCAACGGAATCCTATGCAACGAGCATGGTAGCGCCAAGCGGGAAGCCGCTGCTGCTGGGAGTCTGCGACGTGATCGAGGACCAGGACGGGTCCGGCAAGGCCGGGGAAAACATCATCCTCTGGATTCTGACCGCAACGGTTGTTTCCCTTAATCCCTAGCCGTCAACGCGGCTCAGGAGGCAGGGTTCAACGTCTCCGCAACCGCGGCCTGGAAATTGCGCCTCAGGTCTGACGCATCGCCGTTGGGATAGTTCGTGCGCTGGACCATCAGCACGTACACAACTTGTTTGACCGGGTCAATCCACCCCTGCGTGCCATAGGCGCCGCCGTGGCCGAACGTGCCTGGCGACAGCGCAGCCGTGGGCCCCTGCGGATGGCGCACCAGCCCGCAGCCCAGCCCCCAGCCGTTCCCCTCGGTAAAACCTGTTTTCAAAGTGCCGGTCTGGAGTGTTGACATGGCGGCAACGGCGGAAGGCGTGAGATATTGCCTTCTCCCGAACCTTCCCGCGTTGAGCAGCATGCGGCAGAACCGGCCGTAATCGGGAGCGGTTGAATAAAGCCCGGCGTTCGGAGCGGGAACACGGTCTTTTCCAAGCTTGTAATCGTAGACCGAATATACCCTGTTTTCTTCCAGCTTTCCATCCGCAAGCTTGTACGAAACCGCAATCCGCGCGCGCTGAGCCTTGTCCGGATAGAAGGTCGTGTCCTTCATTCCCAGGGGCTCGAACAGGCGCTCGCTGAGAAATTCCTGGAATGGCCTGCCCGACACGACCTCGACGATGCGCCCCAGGGATATTATTCCCGACTGGCAGTATTGCCAGCGCGTTCCCGGCTCAAACTGCACCGGCTTGGAGGCATAATGCGGAATCAAGTCGGCCGGCGCGCGCGCCGCGCGGAATTCTTCTTCGGTCGCCTCCGCCATGCCCGAGGTGTGCGTCAGTAAATGCTTGATGGATGGCTTGCACGGATTGCCGCCGGCAGCCCTGAGATTCGCCAGCTCGGGGAGATATTTTGACGCAGGATCGGAGATGGACAGCCTGCCCTCGTCCTGGAGCATCATTATGGCGCACGCCGTAACCGGCTTGGTCATCGAGGCGATCCAGAAAATCGTATCGCCGCTCATGGGAATATTGCGGGCAATATCAGCGAGTCCGAGGGCGTCAAAGTATATCACGCCGCCGGGCGTCGCCGCCAGGGCAACGGCGCCGGAAACCTCTTTGGCGTCAATGTGCGCCTGGATCGCACGCGACACGGCCCGCATGCCCGGACCGGCGGCGCTCGGCGCGCGGCGGGCGCCGGCGCGGGCCCGAATCATTGCTCCGCCACACGGCCGTGACGCTTTTTTTCTGTTCATGTCATGGTCTCCCGGGATTGAATGGTTGAGGCTTTGGACTCGATGCTTGGTTTTACGCCCAGGATCAGCGCGACAAAAATAAGGGCGCAGCCCGCGAGCTGCCAGGGCCGCATGGTTTCCGAGAGCAGGGCCCAGGCAAGGAAAAGGGAAAAAACCGGTTCAAGCGTGTATACCAGGGCCGCAAGATGAGGAGGAACATGTTTCTGGCCCTTTGCGGCAAAAAGATACGCGAGGGTTCCGCCCAGGGTCGAGAGGACCAGCATGTTGATGATAAAAGACGGGTTTTGAAGGGCATTCAGTCCGGCTGCGCAGTCCTCGGTGACGAGGGCGACCGGGAGCGAGAGCGATCCTGCCAGGAGGAATGAAAAGAAGACGATTGTCGGGCATGAGATTGTTTTGACCAGCTCGCCCAACAGGAGGATGTAGTAGCCGTATAGGACGGCGGAAATCAGGTAGTGGAAATCGCCCGCGTTCATCGAGTGCGGAAGGCCGGGTCCGAACGAAATCAGGTATAGCCCGGCAAGGGCGACCAGGATGTAAACATAAACCCCGGGCCCCGGCGCGATTTTATAATGAATGCGCCTCAGGACCGGCACGAAAAGGACGGAAAGGGCTGAAATAAAACCGGCGTTGGACGCGGTTGTATATTTGAGCCCCACCGTTTGGAATAGAAGGGCGAAAAACAGGACAACGGGGAAAATCCAGAACAGCCGGCTTTTCCAGGAGAGGGATATCTCGAGAATGATCGTTTTCCGATGGAATGCGAGAAGCGTAAGGCAAGTTATCGCGGACCTGGCGGCCAATATGAAATATGGGCCGGCATCGGCCAGAAGCAGTTTTGTGAAGGTGAATGTGCTCGACCAGAATAGGGCTGCGGCAGCAAGGAGCAGGATGTGCAGGAAGGAGAATGACTTGGACATTGGGATAATGGACAGCCCTGAACCTAGAAAGAGCAATCGAATATCCAATATCCAACAAGGAGCTCCCAATATTCATCGGATTCCCTGGATATTGGAT
>JAAZAB010000084.1 GCA_012514555.1 Lentisphaerota bacterium | reverse complement strand
GCCGGGCCGAACAGGGCCTGTTCGAAAAGGCGAAGCCATGGCGAACCCTGACAAAAAGCGTGCCCGCGCGAGCGGCGCGGCGCAGGGGCCGGGCCAGGGCCGGCCCCTGCCGAAGATCGCGCTGGGCGATCCATACCTCCTGCCCTACGCGGAGCGGCTCAGCGAGCGCATGCGGCGCGCGCGCGACGCCGAGCGCCGGCTGACCGGCGGCAGGACGGACCTCGCCGACTTCGCGTCGGGCCACGAGTATTTCGGCCTGCATTTCAGCGGCGGGCGCTGGGTGTTTCGCGAGTGGGCGCCGAACGCCGCCGCCGTCCTGCTGACCGGCGACTTCAACGGGTGGCGCGAGACCCCGGATTACGCGCTCGAGCGCGTCAGCGATGCCGGGGTCTGGGAGCGAACCTGGCCCGCCGGCGCGCTGCGGCACGGCCAGCTGTACAAGCTGCGAATGCGGTGGAGCGGCGGAGGCGGCGACCGCCTGCCGGCCTGGGGCCGGCGCATGGTCCAGGACGCGCACACCAGGATATTCTGCGCCCAGGTCTGGAACCCGCCCGAGCCGCACGCCTGGCGCATTCCGAGGTTCCGCCGCAATTTTCAATCGCCCCTGATCTACGAGACGCACGTCGGCATGGCCCAGGAGGAGGGCAGGGTCGGAACCTTCGCCGAGTTCCGCGAGCGCATGATCCCGCGCATCGCCGATGCGGGCTACAACACCATTCAGCTCATGGCCGTCCAGGAACACCCTTACTACGGCTCCTTCGGCTATCACGTGACGAATTTTTTCGCGCTCTCGTCCCGCTTCGGAACGCCGGAGGAGTTCAAGGCGCTCGTGGACGCCGCGCACGAGGCCGGCCTGGCCGTCATAATGGACATCGTTCATTCGCACGCCGCGAAAAACGAGGTCGAGGGCATCAGCCGGTTCGACGGCACCCTGCACCAGTTCTTCCACCAGGGGCCGCGCGGCAATCACGAGCTCTGGGATTCGCGCTGCTTCAACTACGGCAAGTCCGAGGTCCTGCACTTCCTCCTGTCCAACTGCCGCTTCTGGCTCGACGAATACAACCTCGACGGCTTCCGCTTCGACGGCATCACCAGCATGCTCTACTTCCACCACGGCCTCGGCTCGGCCTTCACCAGCTATGACCAGTACTTCGACGGGGTGGACGAGGACGCCGTTTCTTACCTGGCCCTCGCGAACAAGGTCATACACTCCGTCCGGCCCGGGGCCATCACGGTAGCCGAGGACGTGAGCGGAATGCCCGGGCTGGCTGCGCCCCTCGAAAAGGGGGGCGCCGGCTTCGATTACCGCCTGGCAATGGGCGTGCCCGACTACTGGATCAAGCTCATCAAGCATAAGCGCGACGAGGACTGGCACGTCGGAGCGCTCTGGCACGAACTGACCAACCGCAGGCATGACGAAAAAACCGTGAGCTACGCGGAATCGCACGACCAGGCCCTGGTCGGCGACCAGACGCTCATATTCCGCCTGATCGGCAGCGACATGTACACCCGCATGAGCGTCCGCAACCCCAGCCTCGCCGTGGAGCGCGGCCTGGCCCTGCACAAGATGATACGCCTCGTCACCCTGGGCACGGCCGGCCACGGCTACCTCAATTTCATGGGCAACGAGTTCGGGCACCCGGAATGGATCGACTTCCCGCGCGAGGGCAACAACTGGTCCTACCACTATGCGCGCCGCCAGTGGAGCCTGCGCGACGATCCCCTGCTCTCCTACCGGTTCCTGGCCGACTTCGACCGCGAAATGCTGGTCCTCTCCCGGCTGTTCCGCCTGCTCGACCACCAGGACCTCCGGCACCTTTCGGAGCACTGCGACGACGCCACCCTGGCGTTCGAGCGCGCCGGGCTCCTGTTCCTCTTCAATTTCCACCCTTCCAAATCATTCGCCGATTACCCCGTCGCCGCGAGCCCGGGCGAATACCAGCTCATCCTGGACACCGATGCGAAGTGCTTCGGCGGGCAGGGCCGGCTTGCGCCGAACCAGCGCTACGTTTCGATGCTCCTCGACAGCCCGCCCGGGCCCGGCATCCGCGTGTACCTGCCCGCACGCACGGCCATCGTCCTTTACAAGCCCGGGCGCCCCGGCTGAAACGGCATGCGCGCCGCGGCGCCCGCGGCCGGAGCGGCTTTCATCCCGGCTTTTGCGTTTACAAAATGAACTTCTTTTACAACAGCGCGCCCGCACTTTTCCCCGCATGGCAATTCAACCTGGAAAGAGCAATCGAATATCCAACAAGGAACTCCCAATGTTCATCGGATTCCTTGGATATTGGATGTTCCGTTCAACCCCTATTCACGCAGGCAGGAGATAATTTGGAAATCAGGAAAGCAGGAAGGAAAAGGCCCCTGTCTCCTGTCTTTTCCTCATGTTCCTG
>JAAZAB010000083.1 GCA_012514555.1 Lentisphaerota bacterium | reverse complement strand
GCCGGCCGGGGCAGCGGCTTCCTGGCGGCTTTCGTAATGGGCGCGGTGGCAGCCCTGCTTGCGGGATCGTGCGTATCGCCCATCCTGGTGTCGGTGCTGCTTCTGGCGGCGGACATGTTCGGGCGCGGCGAAGTCCTCGGCCTCGTCCTGCCGTTTCTGCTTGGAATCGGCATGGGATTGCCGTGGCCGTTTCTCGGCGCCGGGCTTTCTTTCCTGCCGGCGCCCGGCAAGTGGATGATCAACCTCAAGCGCGTCTTCGGGATCGTCATCATCGGCTTTGCCGTCTACTACGGCCACCTCGCCTACCGCCTGCACCGGGAGCGCGCGCCGGAAAGCATGGCCCAGGTTGAAGGCGCGGAGAAGGAAAGCCTGGACAGGGGCTGGATGCTTTCCCTGCCTGAAGCGCTGGACGAGGCGCGGCGCCTCGATAAACCCGTGTTCATTGACTTCTGGGCGAGCTGGTGCAAGAACTGCCTGGCAATGGATAAAACCACGTTCCGCGATCCCGGGGTCGTTGGGCGCCTGGATGCGTATGTCAAGGTCAAGTTCCGGGCTGAAAATCCGGCTGACCCGGAAGTGCGGTAAGTGATGGATTACTTCGGCAGCATCGGCCTGCCCACGTACATCATCCTCAAGCCCGCCGCGCCGCAAGCGCCGCTATGACGCGGGCGCCGCCTGCATGGTCAACACCAGGCGCGGCGCCCTGCAGTGAAGCCCGGATTTCAACGCGACGCCGGCCATCGCAAAACGGCGGATGTGCGCGGCCAGCCTGTTCGCGCCCTTGTCCGCATGCGCCCTGTATCCCGGCGCCTCCAGCGTAACCGTGGCGCCCTCGGCTCCCGCGCGGCAGCCTATGGCGATCCTGTCCGATCCCGCGGCGAACAGGTCCTGGACCAGGCAGGCCAGCGAGTCCCGGAACCGCTCGGCGTCCGCCAGCCCGAACGCCGGAACGCGGCCCGGCTCAATCTCGACGGCCCTGCCCTCGAAGGCCGGGACACGCGCCATCCGCTCCGCCAGCGCGCTGATGAATCCGGCCTCATCCAGCGACAGCAGGCTTTCGTCCGAATAACGCGCGGGCTCGCACAGCTCCTCCAGGACCCCTTGAACCGCGGCATTCAGCTCGATCTTCTCAAGGGCAGCCGGCCTTTCCAGCCCGCTGACATAGGTCAGAAAATCCTTCAGCGCATTGTTCGCCCGCTTCAGGAAAAAACCGGGAATCAGCCTGTCGATTGCGCTGCCGCTTATGATCTTTAGCGCCTTTCGAGCCGAGAGTATGGCGTCGTGGACCAGGCAGATGTCCAATCGCTCACCGCACCGGACCTTCTCGGAAGCGCCGCGAAGAGCGTCCAGCAGGGCGTCCAAAGCATCGGAATCCAATAGGCCGCGAATCCTGTCCGCCGCGCCCGGCTCCCCGATCTCGTCGAGATAATGCGCCGCGCGCAGCAACCGCCCTGCTATGCCGGTGAAAACAAGCTCCATTTCAACGAGAAGCTCGTTGGCATATTCCCCGGCCTCCTCCACCCTTTGCCGGGTCACCCCCGCAACGGAAGACATTTTCCGCGCCTTCGCCATTGCGGACGCCAGGAGCTTTTTTGCATCCGCGGCAGCAATCGGTCCGCCGTGACCCGGCAGCAGCCACTCCACGCCATGCTCTTCGATCACGCGAAGGATAAGCGGGATGGACCTGGTCAAATCCTCGCGGCTCCAGCCCTTGATCCCGGCCACGAACGGGTTGAGTGCGAAAAGGACGTCGCCGGAAAAAAGCAGGCGGCCGGCGCGCAGACAGATGCTGTCCGGGCTGTGTCCCGGCGTGTGATAGATTTCCAGGTTCCGGCCCGGCCCGGCTATCGGCAGAGGCCGCCTGCCATGGCCCGGAAGCGCCAACACGAGGAGGGCGCTGCCGGGCGCGCGGCTCCTGATGCACAGGTCAATATCGAGGGAAGGCATGGGGCGCCCGTATAATTCCGCCAGCGTTGACTCGGAATCCCCGGCTTCGATCAGGCCGCGGCCGCATTCATGCACCGCAAGCAGCGCGCGCGCATGCGGCTTCAGCCGGTCCCGGAACGCGCCCGCCTGCATGGAGTGGTCAATGTGAATGTGCGTAAGGACGCCGATCACCGGCTTCGGCCCGGCTGCAAGCGCTTCGAGCACGGCGGCGTTCGCGCCCGCGGCGTCCGGCCCGGCCCCGCCGCACTCGGGATCTATCACGATCACGGCGCCGGGCAGGTCCAGCACGTAAGAGTTGGATCGGAGCAAATCCGGCGCCCGGATGAACGGAAGCCATCTCGCCGAAGCCGCGCCGGGCACAGCCTGCCATTTCCCATTCTCAAAGGCCGCCATCTTGCGTTCCCTCCGCAGTGCACAAACGCAAAACCCGGGGTGAACAATGCCTTTTTTTTCGCGGGCATGCCAGTATTTTCCGGATTCCCTTTGAGCCTTTTCAAAGCCATGATAATATTTTGCCTTTCATCCAGGGGCCATGCCGCGAACTTCATCAAGGATTAACCCGAAAGGAAATCCATCCGTGAATTACGACCAGGTCTATCTCAGGAACATCGGCATATTCACCGACCGGCAGCAGGCCCGGCTCAGGCAGGCCAAGATAACCGTGGCAGGCGTGGGCGGCGTGGGCGGCATCCAGGCCGTCACCCTCGCCCGCATGGGCATTGGCGAGATGACAATCATGGACCCCGGCGTATTCGACGAGCCGGACATGAACCGCCAATATGCCGCAATGAAAAACACGATCGGCCAAAACAAGGCCCGCGCCACGGCCGGCCTCCTGAAGAAGATCAATCCCTTCATGAAGCTGAACGTGTTCGAGCATGCGCCGGAACAAAGGGCGGAGCTCGCCGGCCTCATGCGCAACAGCAGCATCGTCATCGACGCCATAGACTACCGCGGATTCGACTACAAGGTCATGTTCGCCGAAATTGCCCGCGAGCAGGGCGTCTATAACCTGTCCGCGCCAATCCCCGACTTCGGAGCGCTCCTGATGGTCTTCGATCCGCGCGGCATGACCCTGGAGGAGTTCTACCGTGCGCCGCGGGACAGGGCGCTCTGGCCGGAATACGACATTCCCCTGGTCGAAATCATGGGCGCCAAGCGGGGCAGCCGCAATCTCGCGGACTTCGCTTCGAAAAAGCGGCCGTACATCTCGTCCAACGCCGGCGCCGCGGCCCTTGCCGGAGCCCTGCTCGGGACCGAGGCGGCCCTGATCATCACTGGAGTCAGGAAGCCCGCGGATATCGTCTCCGCGCCCCGGGCGACCTACGTGGACCTGCTCTCCCGCACCTTCGAAACCTTCAACGCCTATCCCGGCAACAGGACTTGACGCCCATGGACGCCATTCGATCCAGCCTCTGCCTGCCAAACGACATGGCCTGCCTGGCCCCAGCCCTGGCCTATGTCGCGGAGCTTGCCAAATCCTCCGGCTTTGACGACACGGAGGCCCAGCAGATCACGCTCGCCATGGAGGAGGCCATCACGAACGTCATACGGCACGGGTTCGCACAGGGCGAGCGCGCCGAGTTCCAGGTCGCCTGCGAACAATCCGCAACCGGCATCTCGTTCGTGATCCGCGAAAAAGGCATGCCCTACGATCCCGCGCGCGCCGCGGTCTACACGCCCTCGGCTTCAATCGAGGAACAGTCCGCCTCCGGCCTGGGCCTGTTCCTGATGCAGAAGAACATGGACGAGGTCTCGTTCCACAACCTTGGCCGGGACGGCCGGGAACTCCGCCTTGCCAGGCGCCACCGCTCGGCCCGCATAGACGCCATTCTCCGGAATCCCGGGCCGGCCGCCGCGGCGGAAACGCCCGCGGCTCGCAATGCGCCGGCGCCGGCCTCCTTTCGCATCCGCCCGCTGCGGCCCGGGGAGGCCATTGAAATCTCGCGCTGCGCCTACAAGGCGTACGGCTACTCCTATGAGGAGTTTATCTATTATCCCGAGCAGATCGCCGAGCTCAACCGAAATGGCCTCATGCAGTCCCTGGTGGCCGTCACCGCGGAAGACGAGATCGCGGGCCACCTGGCCCTGAAAATGAAGGCCCCGGACGATCCGATCGCGGAGCTCGGCGT
>JAAZAB010000082.1 GCA_012514555.1 Lentisphaerota bacterium | reverse complement strand
CTGTTGCCGGGAAAAAAGGCCGGACTGCGTGGAAGGCCCTTTCTTGAAGGAAGAACGCGCTTTGCTTGGGGCCATATCCGAGCGGGTGGGGAAAATTATCGAGCGCCATCAATCTGAAACAGCGCTGCGGCAATCCGAGGAAATGTACAAGGTTCTGGTCCATGATTCGATACAGGGCATGGTGAATGGTTGGACTTGAATACACCCATTCTCATCTCTCGCTCACTTCGACATTGGATATTCCTTGTTGGTTATTGGATATTCTGTCGATGTTTTTCACCCATTCAGTGCAGCATCAGCAGAGTTGATTTGCCATGGCAGCAAGTTTCACATAAACCTCTTGCAGCGAGCGAGGACAAATGCGGAACAGTTGAACTGCTCCATATAGGTTCATATTTGTTTGACTCCGCCGGCCGGAACGGGTATTGAAAAAAGCCAGAGCTGCCTTTCAGCCGGGCCGACTTGGATTCGCCGTGAGTCGGGATTTTCACGCGGGGTAACGTTTTTTGTGATCCCGCGGGGAATATTCATGATCAAGGGAACAGTAATCAGAAAGAAGGAGCGCCATGACAAAGAAACTTGAAGTCTACAAGTGCGGCGTTTGCGGAAACATTGTCGAGATTGTGCACGCATCCGCCGGCACGCTGGTTTGCTGCGACAAGCCCATGATTCTGATGGCCGAGAACACCACTGACGCTGCAAAGGAAAAGCACGTCCCCGTGATAGAAGCAACGGGCGGCGGCATCAAGGTCAGCGTCGGCAGCGTGCCTCATCCGATGGAGGAAAAACACTTCATCGAATGGATTGAGCTGGTGGCCGGCGACAAGGTGTTGCGCCGGTTCCTGAAGCCCGGAAGCCCCGCCGTGGCGATGTTCGAAGGCGTGGCGGCGCCCGTGATTGCGCGGGAATACTGCAACCTGCACGGACTCTGGAAGGCACAGGGGTGACCGGGTGAAGAACAAGAGCGGACACAAGGGCGGCGTAGACATTCGTTTCGGCGTTATTGGCGTTGGCGGCATGGGCAGCGGGCATTGCGCATGCATGGCGGGCGTTAAACAGGCGCGCCTGGCGGCGGTCTGCGATATTGACCCCCCCACCGCTGAGAAGGCGGGCAGGCAATACGGCGTCCCGTGGTTCAACGACCACCGGCAGCTCATCAAGGCCGGCCTTTGCGATGCGGTCACCATTGCAACGCCGCATCCTTTCCATGCTCCGATCGGCATAGATTGCATGAACGCCGGGCTGCACGTCCTGACTGAAAAGCCGATGTCCGAACGCGTTTCCATGGCCGAAAAAATGGTGAAGGCGTCCCGGAAAAACCGGGTCGCCCTCGCCGTCATGTTCCAGCGGCGCTTTGAGCCGGTGGTTGCCAAGGCCATGGAGATCGTCAGGGGCGGGCAGATAGGCAGGATATATCGAACCTGCATGATCTCGCCGGAATTCCGCTCGCAGGCATACTACGATTCCGGGACATGGCGCGCCACGTGGACCGGCGAAGGCGGGGGCGTGATGATGAACCAGGCGCCGCACATCATGGATATTTTCGTCCAGCTTTGCGGCATGCCCAGCGCCGTCTATGGCAATACCGAAACGCGCATGCACAACATCGAGGTCGAGGACATGGCGGAAGCCATGCTCAAATACCCCGACGGCGGCACGGGCTACCTGTATTGCTCGACCAATGAGGCCGGCCCCGGGCAGATGATCGAGATTTTCGGGGAAGAAGGCAAGCTGGTCTTCCGCAACGGCGAGCTGAAGCTTTACCGGTTTGAGCCGGGCATCCGCCGCTTTATAGCGATTTCCCGGGACATGTGGCAAGGGCCGGGCCTGAAAGAGGTTCCGCTGGAGATTCCCGCGCAGGACTCCGGCCATGCCAGCGTCATTTCCAACCTTGTGCGCCACCTGCTGCATGGCGAAAAGTTGATCACGCCCGGGGAAAGCGGAATTGCCTCGCTGGAACTGGCCAACGGCATCATGCTTTCCTCGTCCGAAAAACGCTGGGTCAAGTTGCCCATTTCCAGGGCCAGGTTCGACGCGCTCCTGGCCGGGCTCCGGCGCAGGTCGAAGTCCGCAAGGCGGGCAGTGCGGGTCAGGCGCGTCACGGATCCCCGCCAGAAAATATGATGCCTGAGAGTTGGTGGCGTGGGATTCAGGGATCGTGGCGCCGCCGCAAAGCCAGGGGGGGCCGGGCGCGGATATCGCGGCGGCTGACGCGCGAAAAATAGGGTTTGATTTGTCTTCGCAAATTCCATAGACTGCCCCCCTAATATGCGGCCCGGGCGCATCCTTGAAGAAAACGAGCTATGGCCAGGAACAACGACATGCAATCGGCCGGGGTTTCCCGGGTAATGGGCGTTAAGCGGGACGAGGCCGCGGGGAACCCGGATGCCCCGGTTTCGTTCTGGCGCTTCTTTTCGCCGGCGGACTGGATGGCCGCCGCTGCGACGTTTGTGATCGCCGCCGGCCTTTTTGCCTATACCAATGCGCCGACCGTGACGCTGGAGGACTCCGGCGAACTAGTCGTGGCCGCCGACTACCTTGGCGTTCCGCATCCGCCCGGCTATCCGCTCTGGACCGTGCTGGCGTGGATTTTTCAGTGGATATTCCACTGGGTCCGCTACCTGGGGCATCCCAATCCGGCATGGGGCGTGGGATTTTTGTCCGGCTTTTTCGGCGCGGCGACCAGCGCCGTGGTCGCGCTGATCGTGAGCCGATCCGGGCGGGACATGATCCGGGCGATCTGGCCCGGGGAAGGCGCCGCGTATTCCAACCTGGACCGGTCCCTGTGCTGGGCCGCCGCCACGTCGGCCGGCCTGTTCCTCGCCTTCAGCCATATCATGTGGACCCAGAGCGTGATTGCGGAGGTCTACACGCTCAACACGTTCCTGCACATGCTGATATTCCTCTTCGCCTATGTCTGGCTGTTTGAGCCGCGGAAGGACCGGTACCTGTGCGTTGCGTCTTTCATTTTCGGCCTTACCATTACGAATTGCCAGCCGGTCCTGCTTATCGTTTACGCGCTGCTGATCGTAATCTGGTTGGGCCGGCGCGAATTGTTCAGGGACGCCCTGGCGATCGTAACCGTCTTGCTGCTCCTGTTCGTGGTGTCGAAGTACAACGAGACGTTCAAGATGTTCCAGGACAAGCCGGGCGGAATGCCCTTTAGGAACGCTTATGAGCTGGGCATGTGGACGGTCATCCTGCTTCTGCATGCGGCCGGGCTGATACGGCAGCTGGTGCTTTCAGGCAAAATATTCACACAATGGAAGACCATCCTCCTGATGGTGGTGTGCGTGGGCCTGGGCTTGTCCATGTTCCTGTACATGCCTGTCGCGTCGGACCAGAACCCGCCCATGAACTGGGGATATACCCGAACTTGGGAGGGCTTCAAGCACGCGGTCACGCGCGGCCAGTACCAGAAGCTCGACCCGGCCGTCGAGCCGGTGCAGTTCTGGAAACAGGCGGGCATGTTCTTCAAGGACGCGGAAACCCGGTTCACGTACTTTCCCATGCTGCTCTGCCTTGTGCCTTTCTTCTTCATCTTCCGGCTGGGCCGCAGAAACCAGGTCTGGCTGGCCGCCATCCTGACCGGCTACTTCTTTGTCTCGGTCATATTCACGGCCATCCTCAATCCCACGCATGACGTCCAGCAGATTTTCATCACGCGCGTGCAGTTCCTGCAGGCCGACGCAATTATGGGGCTGCTGCTCGGGTATGGGCTCCTGTTGCCCCTCGCCTTGCTCGCGCGGTCGGCTCCGGCCGGGCCGGCGCTCGCCGCGGCCTGCTGCGTTCCGGTGCTGCTCCTGCCCGGCCTGTCGTTCTACAAAAGCGAGTTCGACCCGGAGATCATAGGCGCTTACGGCAGCGCTTCCCAGCGCGGGCACGATTTCGGGTGGCAGTTCGGGCGCTACCAGCTGGAAGGCGCGGAGGGCATCAAGGCCGAGCTGCGACCCGGCGAGCTGCCTCTGCCGAATCCCGATTTTCCGCCGGCAATGGAAACCAACGCCATCTTTTTCGGCGGCACCGACCCGGGCCGCTTCGTGCCCACCTACATGATATATTCCGGCGGCTGCCGCCCCGACGTGTTCCTGATCACTCAGAACGCGCTCGCGGACAACACCTACCTGAACGTCATGCGCGACCTTTACGGCAACGACATTTACATACCGTCGGCTCAGGACAGCAACCGAGCGTTCCAGCAGTACATAGAGGACGTGCGCACCGGCCGCATCCCGGCCAACGCCGCCATCTCGATCGACCCCAACGGGCGCGTCAGCGTCCAGGGCGTCCAGGGCGTCATGGAGATCAACGGGATCATATGCAAGATGATCTTCGAGGTGAACAAGCACAAGCACGCGTTCTACGTCGAGGAAAGCTACGTCATCAACTGGATGTACCCATACCTTGTCCCGCACGGCCTCATCATGAAGATCAACTCGGAGCCGATGGCCGAACTGACCCCGGAGATGGTCAAGAACGATCTCGATTTCTGGGACTGGTACTGCAAGCGGCTCCTGGACGACCCCCGGTTCAGGGTCGACATGGTCGCGCGCAAGAGCTTTTCAAAGCTCAGGTGCGCCATCGCCGGGGTCTACTCCTGGCGCCGGATGTTCAACGAAGCCCGTACCGCTTTCTCGGAATCGGTAAAGCTTTACCCGGGCAGCCCGGAGGCCAATTTCCGGCTTGCGGACCTCCTGTTGCAGAACGGAAAATTTGACGAGGCGCTCAAGGTCATGGAGGAGTATGACAAGCTTGATCCGCGGAACGAAAGGATCCGCGGCTTCATCGCCCAGATCCACGATATCATGAACGTGAACGGCCGCATCAACGAGCTGCAGGAGGTCTTTGCCAAACAGCAGGGCACCCTTCAAAATGCGATGGAGCTGGCCCGGCTGTACCGGCAGGTCGGCCGGGAGGGCATGTTTTTGGAACTGACGGGGCAGATACTTGGCAGCACGAACGTTCCGCCGCAGGCTTACCTGCAGGTGGCGGACCTGATGAAGCAGGGGCCGCCGTCTTCGCAGCAGAACATGCGGCTGTCGGAAATATACCAGCGCTACCTGCAGCGCGAGCCGAAGGACCCCAACATATGGATCGAGCTGGCCTGCGTCCATGTCGCGCTGAACCAGGCGGACAGGGCCGTGGCCGCGGCCAGGCAGGCCATCGCGATCGGCAGCGATCCGGTCAGGGAGAGGCTGCGCGGCGAGCCGCGCCTGCAGTCCCTGCATGGCCGCCAGGACTTCCGGCAGCTCGTGGAGCCGTTGGGCCGCACCCCCTTGTTCAAGGGCTTGTCTTTGTGACCGCCTTTCACGCGTGCGTGACAGGGCGGAATCGGATGCGGGCGGGCTTGTCCGCGTCGTCCCCGAGTTCCTTGCGGCGGAATTCGTGGTAAGACTCGTAGTTGCCCTCGAACCAGCGGACCCTGCTGTCGCCTTCGAAGGCCAGGATATGGGTCGCGATGCGGTCCAGGAACCAGCGGTCATGGCTTATAACCACGGCGCAGCCGCCAAAGCCCAGTATGGCTTCCTCGAGGGCGCGCAGCGTGTTGACGTCCAGGTCGTTGGTGGGCTCGTCAAGCAGGATCAGGTTGCCGCCAGAGCGAAGCAGCTTGGCGAGGTGGACCCTGTTGCGCTCGCCCCCGGACAGGAGCCCGACGCGCTTCTGCTGGTCCGTGCCCTTGAAGTTGAAGCGGCTGCAATAGGCGCGGCCATTCATGGACTTGCCCCCGAGCGTTAGGGACTCGACACCGCCCGTGATTTCCTCGTAGATGGTGTGTTCCGGATTGAGCGAGTCCCGGCTCTGGTCCACGTAGGCCGGCTTGACGGTGTCGCCGATCACGAGCCGGCCTGATGTCGGCTTCTCGAGGCCGAGGATCATGCGGAAAAGGGTGGTCTTGCCGGCGCCGTTGGCGCCAATCACGCCGACTATGCCGCCGCGGGGCAAATCGAAGCTGACGTTTTCCATGAGAATGCGGTCACCAAAAACCTTGCCCAGGTTTTCGGCGCGCACGACAATGTCGCCCAGCCGCGGCCCGGGCGGGATCTGGATTTCCACGGAATCCTCGCGGACATCCATCTGGCTGGAGGCGAGCTCCTCGTAGCGCTGGATGCGGGCCTTGCTCTTGGCGCGACGGCCGGAGGGATTCATGCGAATCCAGAGCAGCTCCTGGTCCAGCAGCTTCTTGCGGGAGGCTGCCTGCTTGCTCTCGCGCGCCAGCAGCTGCTGCTTCTGGTCGAGCCAGGCTTCGTAGTTGCCCTTGTATGGGAAGGCGCGCCCGTTGTCGAGCTCGAGTATCCAGCCGGTGACGTTGTTGAGGAAGTATCGGTCGTGCGTGACCACGACGAGCGTGCCCGGGAATTTTTTCAGGTAGGTTTCGAGCCAGGCGACCGACTCGGCGTCCAGATGGTTCGTGGGCTCATCGAGCAGGAGCACGTCGGGATTGGACAGGAGCAGGCGGCAGAGCGCGACGCGGCGCTTCTCGCCGCCGGACAGGGCGGCCACGCCCGCCTCGGGCGGCGGAAGCCGCAGCGAGTCCATGGCGAGTTCGATCTGGTGGTCGAGCTCCCAGAGGTTGTTGTCGTCGATCTGGGTCTGAAGCCGGCCGAGCTCGTCGTTGAGCTGCTCCTGCCGGTCCCCCGCAAGGTCCTTGCGCCCGAGCTGGTCGCACACCTCGTCGTAGCGCGCGAGAACGGCGCGGGCTCCGGCCACGCCCTCTTCGACAACGCCCGCCACGTTCTTTGCGCAGTCCACGAGCGGCTCCTGCTCGAGGTAGCCGATGCGGGCGCGCTTGTTAACCAGCACTTCGCCCATGAAATCCTTGTCGCGGCCGGCCATTATGCGCAGCAGGGTGGACTTGCCCGCGCCGTTGCCGCCAATGACGCCTATCTTGGCGCCGAAGAAGAACGCCAGGCTGACGTCCTCAAGGACCGAGACCTTGTCGTATTTCTTGGTCAGGCGCTGAAGGTTGAATACGTATTCGCCGGCCATGCTGGATGCTCCCCTTTTTTCGCGCCTAAAATAGCGGGCGCATGGGCGAAGACAAGCAGAATTGTTTTTGTTCTGTACAAAACAACCCCGATATGACATCCTTCCCGCGTTTTTGCAGGCACTGGTGGGGTACCGAAGTGGTCAACCGGGGCAGACTGTAAATCTGCTGGCTTTGCCTTCCTTGGTTCAAATCCAAGCCCCACCACCAGCCCTAAAAACATTGATTTTCCTGGGTTTTACGGCCTTTTTCTCTGTTTTCTGCCCTTTTCCCCCTCTGTATTGAATTCGCGTCATTTTCCCTCTTTGCGTAATTATCCCGGATTTTGCGATTGGTCAGAGTGCGGCAGATGCAAGGCGCAGCGGGTGAAGGCGTATTGACATACTCCGAACCCGCTGCAACACAGCAGATGCCGCACTAGGGCCCAATCCCTCGCGGTTTGAAAAATGAACTTCTTTTACAACAGCTCACCCGTACTTTTTCGCGCATGGTAATTCAAACGCAATGCAGTTGTAAAAGCCTGATGGTTTACCGGTTATAAGCATCG
>JAAZAB010000081.1 GCA_012514555.1 Lentisphaerota bacterium | reverse complement strand
TCAGCGCCTGCCACCGCGTAATTTTTTGGGCCGCGACCTCCTCGCTGGGGGCCGGGCGGTAGCCAGGCACATAGTCCGGGGAAAGCACCCAGCATTCTGTAAACATTTTCCCGCCCAACACGGGAAAGCCCGCCGGGTTCAACTGGAGGGCCGGCCGTTCGGTCGCCGGCCGGAGATCCGCGCCCAGCAGGGCGCCGGCCGGCGCCAGCGTGTTCTTGTGGCCCCAGAACGAGACAAACGGACGGGCCCGCAGCTCCCGCCGGAGCTCGTCGATCGGCCACGGCTCGATCGTCACCGGGCGCCGGATCAGGGTCAGCGGGAACGTGCTGCCGAGCAGGATGGGATTCTTTTGCCTCATGCCGGATTAGAAAGAGACATTTTCGGATATTTCCGGATTTATTTTCGCAGGGCCTGGCCGCCCAGGCATTCTGACACTGAATCCGGGGCGAATCCGGCCAGCGGGTTGTCCGTTTCCGGAATGAAGCGGGTCGGCCTGGGGCTGCCGGCGCGCGTCCACCCGATGACGGAATATTCCTTTTCGTGGAACTCAAGGTACATGACGGGGCACGCCCGCCCCCGGACCACATTGCTGGCCGCCAGGGTCATGAGCTTGTTGCCGCAGGTCACGTTGAGCACGACGCGATCCTCGGCGACGCCCCTGCGGACCCATTCCTCGACCAGCGTCCGGAGGTCCTGCTCGGCCTGGTGCAGCCGGCGCGATTCGATCCGGCGGGTGGCGATGGTTGCGCCGAGGCCTCCCCAGGCCCGCCGGTTCTTGAGCAGGCACTTTTTTACACGCTGCGCCGGCTCGATGGAATAGTCCGGGTTGTCCGAGGTTACCAGGACGACGGCCCGGGCCGGCTTCAGGTGGCTGGCAAAATTGAGGAGCGGCTCGGTCTGCTTGCTGACAAACTGGATCAGAACGTCGCAGACGGGGAAGGCCCCGCGCTCCGAGCCGCCGGACGAGGGCGCCAGCCGCGCCTTGGCGTCTTCCCAGGTATTGACAGTCTGCACGGCAATCTCCGGGGCCGCGGCCGCATACGGGGCGAGAAGCTTGCGGCCGAAGCAGGCCCCCGCCTTCAGGCTCAGCCCGCCCACGGCATCCACGTGGCCATCGGCCGGATTGAGCGAGCCGGTCATGGCATAACCACGGTGGAGCGCGCCCAGGGCGGGGCATTGGTCGTTCACGTGATGCCAGGCGCCGGCCCAGATGGCGAGGGCAAGGCCCAGGCTGGCCGAATCGCCACGGGAGGCCGCCCCGCTGTCATCGGCATATACCCGGATGTCCGGGGGGGTGTCGGGCTCCAGGCGTTCCAGGGCTTTGCGCGCCTTCCGTATGGAGGCCCCGTGGCGCGGCTCGGCGGCGGACGGCGGGAAATAAGACGGGAAGGATGCGCCGGCCCGGGGCACAACGCAGTCAAAGCGAATCAGCCGGCCGCGCTCCCCGTCGACCACCGGCACGAAAACGGGCACGCACACGGCGTGCTTCAGGAGCCAATCCAGGCTTTTCCGGGTCCACGCGGCCGCGCCGGGAAGCGGCGGGATGCGGCCGGCCCACTTGGCCCGGCCTGCGGCGCGCCGGGGTATCTCGCCCAGTGTGAGTCCCGCCAGGATGTTGCGGGCCCCGATCCGGCGCAGGCGCTCAGTGCCGGGGTCCCGCTGCCAGCCCGAATAATCCGGGAATCGGGCGACATGTTCGGCGTCCAGCTGGGCCGGCGCCAGGTCTCGCGTATAAGCCGAATCGTTCCACCAGGCCATGTAAGGTCTTAGTCGTTGATGATCACAAGGACCACATCGGGCGGGAACTTTTTGGAAAACAGCTCCGTGAGGGAGAGGCGCGCGCCCCGGTCATTGACCCGCCCATATCCCAGGGGCAGCCCCGAATCGGACGGCAGGATGGCAAACAGCTTGTTGGCGATGGCTTTGACCGGAGGGGCCAGCCGCCACGAGGCGTCGTCCCTCGGCAGCGGAATGGATTCTTCCGCCCTGGCGATGATGCGCCGGCTCCCGTCCGGCCCGAGCCGGACAACCGGGTAGATCGCCCGGCGTTCCGGCCCCGCGGCGTAGACGACGCCCGGCTCCGGGGGCGCCCAGGCCGCGGCCTCGCCCGCCGCCTTGCACCAGCCCTGCACCCGCTTCCAGCATCGGCCCATGACCTCGCGGAGCGCTCGGGCGGTGATCGGAGGCGCCAACGCTTTCCCGAACGTCCCGCAGGCTTCAGCCCAGGCCAGAACCGGCTCCTGCAGATACGCAAGGCCATCCGCCAGCTTCCGATGAGCCAGGTAGCGCACGTCGTGTTCGTCCAGGTAGGGGAGCCCTGTCTGGACGTTCGCGGGCGGGGAGGCGTGGTTCAACAGTCCCTCCTGAAAGGCTTGCAGGCTGGAAAGCCAGGCGGGCGGAAGGCAGCCGCGGCACCGGTCGAGGCCGTCCTGCAGGACCGTGCAAGCCATCCCCGCGGCCACGGCCACGCGGTGGCCGAGCACCTCCTTCGGCAGGATAAGATCGTCGGGGCCCGCCATCGCCGGGTTTTCGATGATCGGCGCCGCCAGGTGCAACCGGTGCCCTTTGAGGTTGCCGGTCCCTGCCTCAAGGAGGATGAGCCGGACGGGATCGTCCGTCCTGATGCCGGCCGGAAGATTGTCCGGGAACCCGGGATCCGGCCGGGTGAGCCATAGCTGGCCGGCCGCGGGGCGGGGATGGGCCGAGGCCGGCCGCATCTGTCCCTTCCTCGGTAAAAATGTCTGCGCCAGCGTTTCAATACGGCGCCTGGCCGTGGCTGAGGAATTCATGATGTCTGTCCCGGTAGCATTGCCTGTCATAGGCCTAGAAGTTCCCGGCCCAGCCCTTTTCCGAACATTTTTCCATGAGCCATTGGGCCAGCTTTCCGGTCAGCTTGAGCCAGGCGCCGCGCAGCCGGGCGCTGGCGCTGTCCTTATGTTCGCTGGACAACCTGTCAATAGCCAGCTCTTCCCGGAACACCTGCTCGATTGCCCGGCTCTGCTCGCTGACCCGCTGGGCCGGCCCGAATGACTCCATGATGACCTTTTTGGAGAAAAAATGCTTGGGGAGATAATACAGGCACAGCAGGCGGCCATGGTTGAGGTCCATGATTTTTTTCCAGACCCGCCCGGCCCGGACGGGATATTCCGCTTCAATCCATTCCAACAGGTCCGAATCCGTGTCCGGCGGGGCGGGAATGTCGTCCGCCTTCCGGCCGCCCGTATCGGTGGAATCCGCATCCAGGGAAACGGGGGCGCCGATCAGCACGACATGGCGCCGGTCTTCCTGAAACAGCTGGCCGAACAGGATGGGCCCCTGAGCGGTCTGAAGCAGTTGCTCCACCAGCAAGCGGGCCTGGGAGGGCGGGATCACGCGGGATGTGCGCGGCTTCCCCCGGCCGCCGGAATCCTCCCGGGTTGCGGGGTAAAACATGCCTATCCCGGCCGCCCGGCTTTCAAAACCGGCAAGATCCAGAGGAGCCCCGTCACGGGCAGGGGGCGCCGAGGTACAGACCGTATCATTGCTGTTGGGATCCCCGGGGTTGGCGCCCAGCTTCCTTGCCTTTCCGGTCCGGACCAGCGCCCGCAGCGCTTCGCTTAGCAGATCCCAAAGCTCGCGGCCTTCCGGGTTATTGGCCTGCACCAGGTATCGGGCCATCTCGCGGCGCAATCCAGCGCGTGTCTGGATGTCGCGCTTGCTCTCCGCGCGCAGGTGGAGAAGGAAATCGCCGGCGAGGTCGGCAGCTTTCTCGCGGAGTTCCGCCGGCTCGGGTAAAGGCGTCTTCCCGGTTTTGTCTTTCAGGCACGACGTGGCGACCGATACGGCGGCCTCGTAAAGGGATGGGTCCAGAATCCCCTTGTCGACAAACCGCTCGAGCAGCGGCCGCAAGTCCGCCGCCTGCCCCTGACACGGGAGACCGTTTTCGGTTTTGATGGCTGGATTCATGGCGATTGCCGCATGCGTTCCCGGGCTTCTGCACAAAATCTTTCCGGCAACTGCGTAACGTTTCTGAAATCGCGGGCCAGCCACTCGATTGAGACATTGATCCGGATGTTCAGCAGCACATAAGAAGCGACGTAACGGCGGACGCCGTCCGGGCTGACGGCCGGCGGCAGCTCGCCCGGGGGCAGCCGCATAACGTGTCGGCCCCCATGCTTGCGGGAGGTAATGGGGGCAAGCTGAACGGAAGGCGCCGGCCGGTTGTCGCGCTGCCGGCCATGGCTGCAAACCATGCCGTAGTGCCGCTTGCCCCCCGCAAAGCGGCCTAAGGCACCGAAATAAACGCGGCCGAAGGCCGGGATGGCATAAACGTTGCGGGCGGGCTCGTTCTGCCAGGGAGCCCTGTTTCGGCTCAAGGCGTCAATCAGGTCGCCGATAACCTTCTGGCTGATAACCGGTTCGGACATGCAGCAAAAATCCTGCCGCCTACGGGTACCGATAAGTATTATTCGGACATGCGCCAGGCCGATGCGGTCAATATACACTTGTTTTCAACATAGCCCTCATTTTCGAAACCTGCAATCTGAAAAACCGTTGATGCCCCACGAAATCCTTGATTTGCTTTAAGGGACAAACCACAATGGCCGCAAGGGAAGTTGCCGGGGGGGGCAGGCCAGCTATAGGGGAGGGGCCATGATGCATGCAGCGCGCT
>JAAZAB010000010.1 GCA_012514555.1 Lentisphaerota bacterium | reverse complement strand
TGATGAACCGGGAGATAGGACTATGAACCCACCATTGTCGGAAGAGACGCGCCTGGTGGTCCAGGCGATGATGGAGGCGACGTGGAAAGCCATCGAGGGTTACCGCCAGACCGGTTTGCCCGTGCCGGTCTGGAGAGACGGCAAGGTCGTTTACCTCTCGGTTGACGAGGCACTCGCCGCGCGGTCCGATTACCAGCAACGCATGGCTGCGAAAGGCGCGCGGCCCTAGCGCCGCCGTTTTTCCCCCGCGAATCTCCGCGAAAGCACAATGAATTTTTCCCTGCTGGCGCAGGTCGTTCATCACTAAAAATTCATTATGCTGTTATATGTGCAGGCCGCGGCTCGCGCGGACGCTCGCCCCCTAAAAAATCTTCTGTGCCCTTTGTGTCCTCTGTGGTTCCATTCCCGAGCAATGCCGCTGACGCGACGAAGCGCGTCCCGCCATACCGCCCAAAAAACCTTCGCGCCCTTCCTGTCTCCGTGCTGCGAAATCCCCGGTCCCTGCCAACTTTAGCATTTTAGAACTCCCGCACTTTAGAAGTTCTCGCCCCCGCGGCTGTTACATCACCCGTCCCTTAGTGCTTGCATATGGTATTTAAAGAACGTTTCATCCCACAAGCTGAGGGCTTCCCGCTCGCGCAACGGCAGGAACCGTTGCACATCCTGCCGGGCCACGGCCCAGTCGATGCGTTCGATGACTATTCGCAGATTCGCCATCAGCCACGGCCAAGTCAAACGCGTTCGTTGACCCGCCCACGGCCCCTGCTGTTCAATCGCATGCTCTAGCAGGGCAAGATCCGGGCGAACCTTACGCGCCACATACCACACGAAATCGTGCCAGTCGCGACCCTTGACATAGGAACGGCAGAGCAAAGCATGTAGTTTCAGCGCAAAGCTCGATTCGAGGGACTGAGTTGTCAATGGCGCCGTCACGGGAAAGGTGATGTAACTGGTCGTGAAGACCGAGCCGGCCGGAGGGTTGGTGTCGATCTCGAGTTTGATGCGTAGTTTGCGGGCGTGATAACGCTCGAAGGGCAGTTCCAGCGTCAGCGGCTTACCGATGGGGTCGGTCTTAAGAAAGGCCTTCCGGACAGCCGATGTGGCATCGGCCTTGTCCTGCACCTCAAAGGTAATGCCTTCCTGGACGCAGTCCTTACGAACAGCCTCCAGATAGCCCTGCCAGCGAAAACTCGGATCGGGGCGCTTGAGCAGAAAATCCAGATCCTCCGAAAACCGGTTCATGCCGTTGACGATCCGCAGGCAGGTTCCGCCGTGAAAGATCGCGTCCCGGAACAGGCCCGCGCGCGACAGGCTAGCCAACACATAATGCTGCATCAGCTCCTGCAGGACGTTGTCCTGTTCGATCGCGTTCTGCGGCCCGTATTCGCGCAGTTTCGCGCTCAACACCTTATCCAGCATGGCTCACCGCTCCTTTCAGCCCTTCGAGATAGGCTCGTACCCGGCGACTGCCGAAACTCTCCAGAATCGCGTCCAGAAATTCGA
>JAAZAB010000080.1 GCA_012514555.1 Lentisphaerota bacterium | reverse complement strand
GCGCTGGTGAATATCCTTTCCATGGACGGCCACCAGGTGGACTGCGAGACGAACCCGCGGCAGGCGCCCGAGAGATTCGCGCGCGGGAAATACGACCTGGTGATCATGGACTGGCTGATGCCGGGCATGTCCGGGATTCAACTCTTCGAGCGCATCGCGCGGGCCAATTCCAGAGTGCCGGTGATCATGATTACGGGCTCCAGGGAGGACGCGGCGATCAGCGCCCGCGAGCGCGGTTTTCTCACGCTCCGGAAACCTCTGCAAAGGAGCGAACTTGCCCGGGCATTTCTGGAATTGGGCTTCGCGGCCGAGGATTGAGAATCCCGCCGGACCGGCACAGCATCCTGCGGAAAGCGCAGCCGCCGATCAGGCGCCCGGCGCGTCCCCGGTGCGTCAGCCTATCGCCGGGGAAATCACGCGCCCCCGCCCTGTTCCGCCGCGCGGCATAGTCCTGGGAAAGTCAGGGTTGAGCTCAAGGCGGCGCTCATGAATCAACCCGGCGATGTCATCGCATGCCTGGAAGGCGCCGGGGCGCCCGGGCGCGGGCACTCGGATGTCACTGACGGCCAGCCCCGTCACGACCGGGTTCGCGTTCGGGTTGAACACTTCGAACCAGCCGTCGCCGGGCATTGTTTCGCTCTTCCACGTCAGGGCTTTCGGCCCGACCGACACGAGATACGGCGCCATGCCGCCCTCGCCCGGGGCGTAGTTGAAGCGGACGTTGCGTATCGAAAGCCCCTCGATGTCGGCGCAAACGTCAAAAACGGCATCCGATGACTTGTCGTAATAGTCGTCTTTGCGTATGCCGTCCGCGACGATGTCGGAGAAGAACAGGTCCGACATTTTCCCGATCGGGTCGGCGAAGTCCTGTTCGGGCTTGCACACGTTGGGCTGGTCGTACAGCTTGAACGTGTGAATGCCCCGGATGTTGCGGAACACGCAGCGGCGTATGTCGCAATCGATCGTGCCGCCGCCGGGAAAAATCTTGGTCCCGGGCAGCAGCCTTATCTCGGACCACGTGTAGCCGGGGGGCGTCTCCACGTCCTCGACCAGGACATCCGTGATCGGCCCGAAGGTTATGCTGCTGTTGTCCCAGTCCCAGGCGTTCAAGGCGACGGCGTCGTCGTTGGTTTTCCCCGAAATGCGCCGGATGATGCCGCGCGCCGACGGCCCCTCGATGTGAATGCCGTCTGCGGTCTCGTCAAAAGCGATGTTCTCGACGAGAAAGTCGGCCGCGTTCCCAAGCTGAATAGCGTAAGGGGAACAGTCGCGGAACAGAACGTTGCGCACGGCTATGCTGGAGACGTTGTGCAGCAGGAAGACGGCGTTCGAGCCGGGCATCGAGCCCGCCTGGTCGAAGGCGCCGCCTCGGCCGCGGCCCTCGTTCTTCTGATCGCTCCATATTCCGCCCTCGATCACAATGCCGGTGTCGGCGCCCGCGCACATGCCGACGGGCCGCGCCTGCGAATACACGATCCCCGCGTTGCGGACCATGCACGTCCCTGCCTTTCCGATTACCAGTCGAATCTCGGCCTCGGGATGAGCGATCAGGCGGTTGCCGCTTCGAAGCACGATCGGCCGGTCAATGAAGATTGGCTCCGCCATTTTTGGAATAAACGCGGCGCCGTTCTCCGCAAGACAGCGTTCGATGGCGTCCGACCAGATGCTTCCGGAGACATCGCGGACCTGGCCCGCGGCGCGGGCCGCGGGGTCCCACGTCTGGCGCCATGTCGCTTTGCGCACAAGGGCGGCATAGTCGGTCACCGGCCTGGGCCTGCCCGGCCCGGCGGGCCGGGGCGCGCGGTTTTCAGTTGCGAGCAGTTCCCTGTAAAGATCGTTTTCCTTCATGCTCTCAACCTTTCACGATACATAATTTTTTGGGGGATTCCCGAAGCGCTTGCGAGGAGTATAGGGCGAGTGCCCCTAAGTTCAACCCGGTTTTTGCGTTTGAAAAATGAACAATACTTATAATGGGTAAACCATCAGGTTTTTACAACTGCATTGCGTTTGAATTGCCATG
>JAAZAB010000079.1 GCA_012514555.1 Lentisphaerota bacterium | reverse complement strand
GCGCAGTTCGTCAGAATGACGTCGATCCCGCTATGGACATACCCGGTGGCGTCCTTCGCGTCATCCGACCAGAAGAGGTTACAGGTCAAGTTGGCATCATGCGCCCGACAGATATCGTCGGGCGTAACGTGATGGCGCGAGAACTGTACCCGCCGGCATCCGTACTTCCTGGCTACCCGCAACTGTTCATGCGGCTGCTCCGTCGCGTGCAGGCAGGCACGGGGAACTTCAGGCGCAGAGTCCATTGCGGCCCGCAGAACCGCCTCGTCACCCGCGATATACGCAACCCCTTCCAGCCCGCGCTTGCGAATCATGGCGCACACGAGCGTGACCAGCTCGCCTCCTGCGCCCGGCTCCTTGATATGTATGTTGAGGCCGATGCGTCCGCCGGTTAAATCAAGCACCTCCTCCAGGCGAGGCATCCGCACGCCCCGCCACATCGGACTGTGCTTCGCGCCTGCATCGAAGTTGCGGATGACGGGCCATTCCAGCTCGGACAATCTTCCGCTACCGACGCACGTCCGATCGACTGTCTCGTCGTGGCAAACCACCGCAACCCCGTCGCGGCTCAACCACAGATCAAACTCGATTTCATCGGCGCCAACTGCGAGGGCCGCCCCGAACGCGGGCAGTGTGTTCTCCGGACATACGCCGCTCAACCCGCGGTGAGCGCACAGCCTGGCAAAGCGTCCATCCTGCAAATCATTGTGTTTCATATCGCTCCAATTCCTGGCCAACATTGCATTGGCCGTAACGCATGGCGTGACGCCAAGCCATTTCACAAACTGGCTGAAAACTATCACACGCAGGGAGAAACGCGCAATAACATTTCATCGCGCAACGGGGCTGCGCGCGAGGCGGGGCTTGAGGCCCGGCCGCAGCGCCCGGTGGTGCCGCCCCGCGCGCCGCGGCGTGACCCGCGGGCGTTTTGCCTGCGTCTCCTCCAGAGAGAGGGCGCCGCACCCTCGATGGTGAATAATTATCAAGAATCAGCTTGCCGCGGAATCCGGGTTTGCTAAATTACGCCCCCGGACGCTTAGCTCAGCTGGTAGAGCATCTGACTCTTAATCAGAGGGTCGCGGGTTCGAATCCCGCAGCGTCTACTCTCTTTGTGTTGCCCAGTACGCATCAGGCGCCCATGTTTCTCAAGCAGGCACTCAAGCAGCCCCGGAAAATCGGGGCGATCGCGCCCTCATCCCGGCACCTGGCCGACATGGTCATGAAGACCGCGAACCTGCGCGGGGCTCGCACGATTGTGGAGATAGGGCCGGGCACAGGAGTGTTCACGGAGCGGATTCACGCGCAAATGGCGACCGACCAGGTATTCTTTGCCATTGAACTCAACGAGCACTTTTTCCACGAGGCCCGGCGCCGCTGTCCCGGGGCGACGATATACCACGACTCGGCCGCGAACGTGGGCCGTTACTTGAAGGAACACGGCAGTAAGCATTGCGACTGTGTGATTTCCAGCCTGCCGTGGGGAGTTTTCGACGAAAAGCTGCAGGACGACATAATGGCGGCCGTTCTCCAGGCGCTCCGGCCCGGGGGCGAATTCCTGACCTATTCCTACAACATCCTGGGCCCGCTCTACCGCGGAAGCTACCGTTACGAAAAGCGCCTGCCCGGCTGGTTTTCGAAAGTCCGGCGCACGCCGATAGTGTGGCGCAACCTTCCGCCCGCGTTTGTCTTCCATTGCATCAAGTAGCGCCCCGCAAGCGGGCGGTGAGGCTGGCGGGATTACGCCTTGTCCGGGGCAGTCATGCCTCGCCGGCTGACTTTGAGCTTCCTGTAAAGAGTTTGGCGGCTGATGCCGAGCATGTCGGCGGCTTTTGCAACGTTGTCCCGCGCGATTTCCATTGCCCGGGCAATCAGGATGTTTTCGGCTTCGCCCAGGGTCGGGACCTTCGCGCCCTTTGTGAGCTCATGCAGGGCGGAGTCAAATGCGGGGCCCTGGCGGGCCGGCAACGGCATGAGCTTCGGGGCTGCAGGCAGCGGTTGCCAGGATGTCCAAATCGTCCGCGCCGATCGTATCGGCCTGGAATCGGCTGGCCGCGTCGAAAATCACAGAGCGCAGCTCGCGGACGTTGCCGGGGAACGAGTAGGTGATCAGGCGCCGCAGTGCTTCCGGCGTTATGGCCGGGATTGGCTTGTTCATCTCCTTTGCGGCCTGCGTCAGAAAGAAGCGGGCCAGCAGGGGAATGTCGCCGGCTCTTTTTCTCAGGGGTGGAATGCGGATGTGGTGTGTTTGGAGCCGGAAAAAGAGATCCATGCGCATCCGTCCTTGTGCGCAAAGTTCCCTGATGTCCCGGTTTGTGGCCACCAGCACCCGCGCGTCCATGCTGACGGCCGTGTCCGAGCCGAGCGGGAAGAACAGGCGCTCCTGAAGAAGGCGCAGGAGCTTGATCTGCGATTCCTCGTGCAGGTCGCCGATTTCATCGAGAAACAGGGTCCCGCCCGCCGCTTTCAAAACCATTCCGGCCCGGGGCGCGTCCGCGCCTGTGAAGGCGCCTTTCCGGTGTCCGAAAAGGGTGTCCGAAAAGGTGGGCGAGTCCAGCCCGGCAACGTCAACGGCGACGAATTCGCCTTTCCGCCCGCTGGCCGCGTGAATGGCGCGAGCCATCAGCTCCTTGCCCACCCCGGTCTCGCCGGTGATCAACACCGGCTGGAGAGTCCGGGCAATGGACTCGGCGTACCGGAAGATTGTCAGCAGTCCCGCGTCCTGCGTGATGATGTTCGCGAACACGTCGTTCCGGGACAGTTCGCGCTCGGTGAACTTGCGGTTGAGAATCTCGTTTTCCTTGCGCAGCTCGCTGATTTCGATGGCCTGCCGGACCGCGGCGGAAAACCTGGACGGGTCGACGGGCTTGACCAGGAAATCCAGCGCTCCCTTTTTCATGCACTGGATCGCGATGTCCACCTCGTCTGCCCCCGTTACGACGATTTTGGGAATGCCGGGGAAGCGGGAGGCGGTTTCGTCGAGCAGTTCTTCCCCTGACATGCCGGGCATGAGCAGGTCCGTCATCAGGACGGAAACATCCCGGCCTTCCAGCACCTTCAGCGCTTCGTCCGCGCTGGCGCAGGTCAGGACGTTGGACACGCCTTCGGCAAGGAGCATGCTGGACAACAGGGATGTCATGTACTCTTCGTCGTCCACCACGAGCACGGGGCTGTCCGGGTACAGAGGTCTGTCGGAAGTCATCTTGCGCAGCTCCCTGTTCGCTTTCGGTTGTGTCATTTTCCGGCTTTTGCCGCCGGCGCATCGAATGCCGGGCACATCTGCGTCACGCTGCATTGGCCGCACAGGGGTTTGCGCGCCTTGCAGACATACCGGCCATGAAACACCAGCGTTTGGCTCAGGAGAATCCAGCTCCGGGGTTGAAACAGCGCCGCCAGGTCCGCTTCGATTTTCACGGGATCGCGTTCGCGCGTCAGGCCCAGGCGGTTGCTGACGCGGATG
>JAAZAB010000078.1 GCA_012514555.1 Lentisphaerota bacterium | reverse complement strand
GCATGGCCTGCGAACTGACGGCGCTCGTGGCCATGGGCGTGATAACCCAGGGCTGGATCGTCTTTCTCCTCGCCCCGCTCTTCGCTCTTGGCGGCATCGGCATGCCGGCGCTGCAATCGCTGACCACGACCCAGGTGAGCGCCGACAAGCAGGGGCAGTTGCAGGGCGTGCTGGCGAGCCTGGTCAGCCTTGCCGCGATCTTCGGTCCGCTGTTTTTCAGCTTCGCTTATTTCGGTATCCGCGGCGTCTGGCCCGGCCTGATCTGGATCATCGGAGCGGGGATTTACCTGCTGGCGCTGCCGCTTATGCTGGGTGTTCGGCGCAGGGTTCCGCCCACCGCGGCGGCGGGCGAATAGGCGCGGAACAAGCAGGAAAGCCCGGAAAACCGGCAAAAACGACAATCGAGGACTTGCGGGGACGAAGTTTCCGGTCCATTAACAGTTTTGCACCGTCCGGCCTCGTCAAAACCCCGGAAATCCTTGCCTTTCATGCAGAATCGACCAAGGGTTGCCGCGTTTTAAGGTTCGCCAGCGAGGGCGGGCAATTCACTGTGAGGAAACGCAATGAACAAGAACGATCTGGTTGGCGTCGTCGCCGACAAAGCGACGATCACCAAGGCACAGGCCGCTGAAGCGGTAGACGCAGTGTTCGAGGCAATCACCGGCTCGCTGAAGTCCGGTGAAGAAGTTCGTCTCGTCGGTTTCGGCACCTTTGCGGTGTCGCAGCGCAAGGCTTCGACCGGCCGCAACCCGGCCACCGGCGCCGAGATTCAGATCCCGGCCTCCAACCAGGCCAAGTTCAAGCCCGGCAAGGGCCTGAAGGACGCGATCAACTAGGATCGCTCCCGGATCGGCATACCGATCGGCCCCGAGTGCTTCCGCGCCGGGGCCTCTTCATTTGCCGGTTGACGCTGGCGGGCAGGGGCCCTAACAAGGCCACCTTGCCGGGGCAGCATGCTCCTGCGGGCGATTAGCTCAGTTGGTAGAGCGCTTCGTTTACACCGAAGATGTCGGCGGTTCGAGCCCGTCATCGCCCACCATTTCTGCTTTTCGTAGCCGCCTGTGCGAATCTCACATTTTGCATCAACGGATGGCCGCTACTGCTTGTGTAGTTGGCACTTTTCCACATCCGGCTTCGACATTCGTGAAAATGTCGCTTCGATCCGAACTTGCTCGCTTGACTTGGGGCAAGGTGCTGGGTAAACGGACGCCACGTTGCGCGAACGACCCGTTCGCCCGCGCTGCGGGAGTAGCTCAGTTGGTTAGAGCGCCGGCCTGTCACGCCGGAGGTCGCGGGTTCGAGCCCCGTCTCTCGCGCCACTTTCCTTGAAAGTGGTCCATAGGCAAATCCTTGAAATTGTTGACCTGTTTGCGCTGACGAAGCGGGGCTTGCTTCATTTCAGCGTGAAGCGGCAGACCTGTTGTAACCGCAGGCGCATACAGAACGAACTGACGAGCAACTTGCTCCAATCAAGGTTTTGCAAAATGCCCAGTTCCCGCCGTATCGTCGTGGCCGCGCTGCTTACTCTTCCGGCGCTTTCATTCATGCAGTGGAATCAGGCGGTTAACGCCCAGGAAGTGCCGGTTGAAATTCCGCCGCCGGCCGTTGACCTCATCGATACGGGCAGTTCGGCCACCGCTGTTTTCGCAGGCGGCTGTT
>JAAZAB010000077.1 GCA_012514555.1 Lentisphaerota bacterium | reverse complement strand
CCGTGGTCCACGTGCCCGATCGTCCCGACGTTGACATGCGGTTTTGTTCGCTCGAATTTTTCCTTCGCCATGGTCTGTCTCCTTAAGCCCTGCTTCGTTCCGGTTCTGTTCTTCCTATGTTCACAATGGCGGCCTGCCGCCACTTATCATGGAGCCCACGAGCGGAATTGAACCGCTGACCTCATCCTTACCAAGGATGTGCTCTGCCTACTGAGCTACATGGGCCAACGCTCAACAGAGTTCCGCATGCAAAAAAAACGCAAACCTCCCCCGCGCGCTTTCCGTCGAGGCAAAGGCGAAGCGAACGAAAGGATTGTCCAAAATACCCTGCCGTCAAACTCCAACGCTTGAATGACCGACAGAGGAAGAAGAATCTAGCAGAAAAAAAAAAGGTGTCAACCGACTTTTTTCATTTATTTGCGACCCGCCGCCGGGACCTTAAAACGCATCCTGTCCGGCGGCGCGAACGCCTGTTGTTTTCGATTCCAGGAACGCGAGGGCCCCGGGCCGGCATATCAGCCGCGATATTCCCGGGCCGCCTCCGCCATGGCCTCGATGTTCTCCCACGGCACCTCCGGCTCCACAAGGTGCGTGGGCGCGATCACAATCCCGCCGTCCTTCCCGCAGCGGTCCAGCCTTGAGCGCACCACCGCCCTGACATCATCCGGAGTCCCGAACGGCAGGGTTGATTGGGTTCCGATGGTGCCCCAGAACGAGGCCCGGCCCCGGACAAGCTTGTGCACTTCGTCGAAGTCCATGCACTCTGGCTGGACCGGGTTCAGGATGTCGATCCCGATCCCGATCAGCTCTTCGATGAACGGGGTTATGAATCCGCAGGAGTGGTAGAAGAACAGGAGGTCCGGCTTGATCTCCCGGCCCGCGCGGATAATGGCGGCCGTGCGCGGCTTGATCCACTTGCGCCAGAGCTCCGTGCTCATCATGATGCTGCCCTGCATGCCGATGTCGTCCCCGAGCTGGATGATGTCGACCCCAGCCTTCGCATACACCTTCACCCGCAGGATACCATTGCGCATTATCTTGTCGAAATGCGCCGCCGCCCGCTCGTCATCCGTCATCATGTCCGTCATCAGGCCTTCCATGGACCGGATGTACCATGCGATCTCCCAGATGGTGCAGGCCATGCCGCCCATGACCGCAAGCCCCTGCGCATGCACCTCGTCGGCCCGGGCCTTCACCTGCTTTTCCGCGTCCGGCGCCGGTTCCGGCATCGGGTAATCCAGCACCTCCTGAAGGCTCGGTTCCCCGGCCAGCGGATGGTGCATGCGCGTCATGTGGTAACAGCCCGGCTGTGCCGAGTGCCCCACCCCGAAGACGTCTATGGAAGCGCCCTCCGGCAGGGTCTCGCGCCTGTACAGGGCGCGGCCGTCCCTGTAGCCGGGATTCATCGGAACCCCGGCGAAGCGGTGTGGAACCTTGAACCAGGAGAGGTAATCGTCGTGGCCGAAACGTTTCTTGAAGGCCTCGACCTGGGACGGGCACAGTGATATGTCGAGGGGCACGGTCTCGAATCCCTGCCTGCGCAGCGTGCGCAGAAGGTTGTCGCGCGGTGTGGTCATGGACTTGTCCGGACGTTGTCGGTTTTTCAACTTATAATTATAGGCCATGCCCGCGACAATGACAAATGAAAAGATCGTTGTTCCCTCCGAATGTGATTGACCCTGTCCCGGAATTATGAAAAAAAACCGGGCATTAACCTTGTCATCAACACCCGGGGAGGGATCATGACGCGGACAAGAGCTTCGGCCGCACTGCTGTTTGCGCTGGGATTGGGCTTGGCCCTGTTTGCCCCCGTTGCCGGAGGCGCTGCTTTCAGGCTGGGCGATTTCGACGGCGACGGCCGGACCGACTACTCGGCCTACCATGCGGAGGCCGGCAACTGGTATCTCTGG
>JAAZAB010000076.1 GCA_012514555.1 Lentisphaerota bacterium | reverse complement strand
TCGCGCCACACCGTGGCGCGCTACAGAAGAGGAGGCAGAACCAACCGGCTTGCCGGAAAAGCGCGCCGCACAGCGGCGCGGCTACAGAAGCCCTTTCTCTTTCGATACCGATACCGAGAGCGATACCGATAGCGATTTTCCCTTCTCCCAACCCAAAACTCAAAACCTCTCCCCTATCCCCTATCCCCTCTCCCCATTCCTGCTTTCCTGATTTCCAAATTATCTCCTTGGGCTTGCCCTGCGAAGCCGCTTCGGCGAAGAATGGGCCTCCATCGCCGGAAACGGCCGGGATGTAAGCCTGTTTGTGTAGCCGCGTCGCTGTGCGACGCGTTGAATCTCAATGAAGCGTCGCGTGCAACGCGACGGCTACACAGAGCGTTGAATTAGGCTTAAATGCTGAATCCTGTCTACCTGGTTGCAGCAAGTTTTTTCAGGATTATCCTCTCCACCAGCACAACCGGGTGCTCCTTACCTGTCACCCAGTAGGTACGGCCTGAGACCTTCAAATCGCGTCCCAGCAGGCCGCGCAGCTGCGCGCGGTTGCCGCGCAGATAGCAGATGGTGTGAGACCTGCCGTCCTCGTCATAGCCAACCAGCCTGAAATCGCCCGGGCTTCTCACAAAATAGGCCGTGAACCGCAGGGTCCCGGCAAACTCCCGGATTCCTCCCTGGCCTTCCACTGGAATAAGATCCAAGTCATCCGGCGGAGGCGGCGTTTTCTCCGCCGGTTTCGCAATTACCGGCGGCGACGGGGCGTCCGGCGGCGGCGTTGGTGCGGCCTGTGCCGGCGCAACCGGGGGCGGCGGCGGCAATTCGAAAGGCGCCTCCACCACCTCGGCCGCGGTTGAAGGCTGGGCCGGTTCAGCCGGTTTCGGATCCTTGACGTCCACCATTTCCCTCGAGACCCAGAGCGAACTGTCCGGCGGCGGCGCAATGCGCACCCAGTCGCCCTTCAAACCCCGGACCTCGACGCGATCGTTTTTCGAAAGCTGCCCAACGCTGCTGTAGTTGATGCCCGGCCCGGCGCGAACTTTTATGCGGTCCGAGGATGCAAAACCATCCTTGACCAGTTCGGAATGCACCCAGAGGTCCACGTTGGTCGGAGGCGCAACCTCGATCCATTCGGGCTCAACAACTCGAACCTCCAGGATTGCCCCTGCCGAAACCTGTCCTACCACTTCCGAAGTAATTAACGCCCGCGCCCGCAGGTTGACGTTGTTTTTCAGCACGCGCGCGGTCAGAGCACCCGACTGGGCTCGCGCCGGGGCAGCGCTACACAGCAGAACCGCCAATCCCATCCGGAGCAAACAATGTTTCATGATTCACCCTCCCGTGGTTTCGGCGCTGCCGCCCGCAGCAGCACAGCCCGCTCTTCCTCCGTCATGCGCCTCCATGCGCCGGAGCGCAATTCGCCCAGGCGAACAGGCCCGATTGCCACGCGGCGCAGCGACAACACCCGCGCCCCGATGCACGCAAACAGGCGCCGAATGTGGCGCTTGCGCCCCTCGCGCAACACAAGCCGGTATCCGGCGCGCTTCAGTCCGGGGCTCAACGGGACAATACTTTTTGCCGACAGGCGCTCGCCTTCCGAAACCACTCCGGAGCAGGCCAGTCGCAGGTCGCCGGGCGCGAGAGCGCGGTCCAGAACGACTTCGTAGGTTTTTTCCACGCCATGGCGCGGATGCATCAGGCGGTGTGCGAAATCCCCGTCATTTGTGACCACAATGAGGCCTTCGCTCTCGCGGTCAAGCCGGCCGACCGTGAATATCCGGGATTCAATTGAGGGAAAGAACTCCCTGAATGCGCGGCGTCCGGAGGGATCATTTGCCGTGCAAAGCACGTTCAGGGGCTTGTTGAAAAGCAGGTAGACCGGCGCCGCTGCGCGGACAGGCTTGCCGTCGAGGCACACGGTCCGGCTTCCCGGATCGACGCGCGTGCCAAGCTCCAGCGCGGGCCGTCCGTCCACGGTCACGCGGCCCTGGCGGATCATCTCGTCGCACGCCCTGCGCGAGCCGGCGCCGCAAAGCGCCAGGTACTTGTTCAGCCGGAACTCAGGCGTCAGCTTTGGTTTTGGGAAGTCCGAGGCCACGATCCCCTTCCTTCCACTTGCCGCGGCCCTTCATGATTTCAACGCGCTCAAACCTCTTGAGCACGTTGCGCTTGGTCTTGATCTTGGTGACCGCCCTGAAGCTCGTGTGTTGTGACATGTCCGTTTCCCTGTTGAATGCCTCTGTCTGTCCGGTTACGGCGCCGCACCATACCAAACCGCGGGGCATTGTCAACAGCGCGTTTGCCTGCCATTGTCTGGCACAACAGCGGGCTGCCGCGGGGCGGGATGCGCCGGAAGTCAATCCTGGCCCATCCATCCTTTCGGAAGATTGCGCCGGGCGCCCTTCCATGGATGTGACGGCAGGGTTTTAAGGCCGGGCACGGCGCAGGGGCCGCAGCCGCAAACATAGGTTTTCGGATCCACGCCAAGGATGGGGCCCATGTCCTTCCACATATCCAGCGATTCCGTTGACAGCGTAAGGGGCACGTCCTTGTCAATGGCCCGCACTTCCTTGTGGTAGAATTCATATATTTCCCGCCTCACCTCGTGGGGAAACGGGCGTATGCGCTGGTGTTTCCATTCCACGCCGGCCGCCTTCCGGGCGGCATCCACGAACTTGGGATCGAGCAGATCAAGATCAATGCACGCGGCCATGTGGTCGAATCCCATCCACATCAGGACGGTCATGCTGAGATTGTCAGGCCGCGTCTTTTCGAACATCTCGCGTATCATTTCGCGGGCTTCGTCGCGCCAGTCGCGCACAGGTATGATCGGCTTGAACTTGAACCGGACCGCCATGCCCCACTCCTGGCACTTGCGCGCGGCCTCGATGCGTTCGGAAGTGTTGCCCGCTACCTTTTCGAGCTGCGTTGACTGAGTCCTGGCCGAAAGCGAGTAGCACATGATCGTTTTCCCGTTATGCGGCAGGCCCTGGAGAAAATCAACGTTCGCCGACTTGGTATGGACGATGACATAGCGGTCTTTTTTCGCCCCGAAAAAGCGGACCATCTCGCTGAATAAATTGAGCTCCGGCTCGCAGGCCAGGACGTCCGATATGTCGTCAACGAGATAGGTAAGCTGCCACGGGTTGGCCTCGATAATGCGATCGAGCTGGCGGAGATATTCGCCCATGTTCAGTCCCGCGACCATGAAGCCGGTAACGCCGCAGTAGGCGCATTCGTGCGGGCAGCCTGGCGATATGTTCAGCCGCCAGCATGGGCGGCACACGTGCTCCGGATTGGGCCCGGTAACGCTGGCGTCCCGCACGGAGTTGAACCATGAGATATGGCGGTAGCCAAGATGGTAGTCGGAAATCCAGTCCATGTTGTAGCCGGGATTTGCGGCCGCGATGCGGCGGCGGACTTCGTCGCGCTGCCCGTCGAACCTGAACGTGTTGAAGAAGAAGACCGGGTCATATGACTTGCGCGTGCCCGCGCATCCGCGGGTCCGTTTCCATACCGGCCGTTCTAGCATTGCCGGTATATCCTCGTCCTTTATCACCTCCCAGCTTGAAGAGTTTGTCGCCTTCATAAAGGCTTCGAGCCGGCGCATGGATTCTTCATCCTCCAAAACACGGTCGCTTACAAACACTGCCGGCGGGCTCATTTTATACATGGTGGTCTCCAATCGTCCTTTATCCCGCAAAATCCGGGTTTATTCAATCAAAGCAAATACTTTGGCACTTTTCCGATTTCTTTCCGATTTCGCAGAATCGGCGTTCCCGGACATTCTCAGAAACCGGCATCCCTGAGCCGCTTCATGGTGAGAGCGCGCGGCCCGGGCGCCGCCGTTCTTTCCAGGTAGCGCTGCACATGCTTCCCTATCAGGTCGGTTTCGACGTTCACGGTATCGCCTTCCCGCAGGTCCGCAAGAGAGGTATTCTCCCATGTAAATGGAATTATGCGCACCTCGAAAGTGTCCTCCGAGAGTCCGGCAATGGTCAGGCTGATGCCGTCTATTGCCACGGACCCTTTCATGACGATCCCGGCCTGCAAATTTGTTCCGCACTTGAGTTTTAGCACGCGGTCGCCGCCGGCCCGGCCTATTGCGGCTACGCCGGAGCGGCCGTCCACATGGCCGGTCACGAAATGGCCGCCGATGAAATCACCCGTGCGCATGGCGCGTTCCAGGTTGAGTCGCGCGCCGATGGGTTTTGCGCCCAAGTTGGTGCGTGCGAGAGTCTCGGCAAGAACATCGAAGCACAGCGCATCGCCACGAATGCCCGAGACTGTCAGGCATGCGCCCTGGACGCTGATGCTCTCGCCCAGCGCCACGGGCGGATCCCATGTGCCGGCGCTCAGTTCCAGCCTCGCGCCGCCGCCGACGCCGGCGTTGCGCCCCATCAACCGGCCTGTTTTTTGAATAATCCCCGTGAACATAATCCCTGCTCACATATCGTATGAATCGCAAAATGCCGACGGCCTGAATAGTAGACTTCCGTCATCCTCAAATGCAATAAAAAACGCCGGCGGCGGCCCGGGGCTGCGTCAAGAACGGCGGCGGAGGCCCGCCGCCCT
>JAAZAB010000009.1 GCA_012514555.1 Lentisphaerota bacterium | reverse complement strand
TGCCGCACTATGGCCAATCCCTCGTGGTTTGAAAAATGAACTTCTTTTACAACAGCTCACCCGTACTTTTTCGCGCATGGTAATTCAAACGCAATGCAGTTGTAAAAGCCTGATGGTTTACCGGTTACAAGCATCGTTCATTTTTCAAACGCAAAATCCGGGCTGAATTCTTTCTTCCGACTGCATGGATTGCAGCCTTCCGGCTGCTTTTTTCCTCCGTTCCTGCTATCCTGAGCCCTGATTATTTGTGTTTTTTATGTTGACTCACATGGGCGCGGACGCTAGATTGCCAACCAATGAAGACGCAGAAAGTCACCGTTGTATCTCTTCTTTTGGGCCTTGCGCTAGGCCTGCGGGTAGGGCTTTGCCCAACGGTGGACTGACGGCGCGCTGAAAAGAAGCATCCGTGAAAAGAGCCCACCGTGAAGGCACGGCGGGCTCTTTTTGCATCTGCCGTGCGCTTGGCCGGAGCGGTCGGGTAAAAAAGAACAGGAGCGTGTGACATGCGTACAGGCGTGCAATGCTTGATGGACGGACTGGTGAAGGAGGGCGTGAAGACTCTGTTCGGGCTGCCGGGCGGAGCGGTTCTCGACATTTTCGACGGCCTGTACGAGACCCCCGTGGAATTCGTCCTGGCGCGGCACGAGCAGGGCGCGGCGCACATGGCGGACGGCTACGCCCGCGCGACAGGCCGGGTGGGGTGCTGCCTGGTCACGTCGGGCCCCGGGGCGACGAACACGGTGACCGGCCTGGCCACGGCCAACATGGATTCGATCCCAGTGGTGTGCATCACCGGGCAGGTGTCGTCGAGCGTGATCGGGAACGACGCCTTCCAGGAGGTTGACATAACCGGGATCACGAGGCCTGTGACAAAGCACAACGTGCTGGTTCGCAGGGTGGACGACCTGCCGCGGCGGCTGGCGGAGGCGTTTTACATTGCGCGCACGGGCAAGCCCGGCCCCGTGCTCGTGGACATTCCCAAGGACGTGCAGCGCGCCACGACCAACGCGCAGACGCCGGAGACCGTGAGCCTTCGCGGGTACAATCCCACGTTCGAGGGGCACTCGAGGCAGATCACCAGGCTTGCGGAGGCGATAAACGCGGCGAAGCGCCCGTTGCTGTATGCGGGCGGCGGAGTGATATCCAGCGGGGCCTCGGACCTGCTGCTGGCGCTTTCGCGGAAGGCGCGGGCGCCGGTCACGACAACCCTGCTGGGTCTGGGCTCGTTTCCGGAGACCGACGCGCTTGCCCTGAGGATGCTCGGGATGCACGGAAGCGTGACGGCGAACTACGCCACGCACGAGTGCGACCTCCTGGTTTCCGTGGGTGCGCGCTTCGACGACCGCGTGACCGGGAAGATTTCGGATTTCGCGCCGAAAGCGAAGATAGCGCACATTGACATAGACCCCAGCGCCATCTCGAAGTCTGTGCAGGCGGACATACCCGTGGTGGGCGATGCGAAGCTGGTGCTCGCGGAGCTGGTCAAGCTTGTCGAGCCGCGCGACCGTAAGGAATGGCTTCGGCAGCTGGAGGAGTGGAAGGAGGCCTACCCGTTCTCCTACGACCGCGGAAGCAGCAAGCTTCTGCCGCAGTACGTGATTGAGAGGATTTACGAGATCACGAAGGGCGACGCGGTGATCGTGACCGAGGTGGGGCAGCACCAGATGTGGGCGGCGCACTATTTCCGCTACACGAAGCCGCGGCAGTTCATATCGTCGGGCGGCCTCGGCACGATGGGGTTCGGGCTGCCGGCCGCGATCGGGGCGCAGGCTGGCCGGCGCGGCGAGCTGGTCGTGGACCTGTCCGGGGACGGCAGCGCGCAGATGAACTTCCAGGAACTGGTGGTGGCGGTGGAGCACCGGCTGCCTGTCAAGGTTGTGATTCTCAACAACGCCTGCCTCGGAATGGTCCGGCAGTGGCAGCAGATGTTTTACAAGGGCGTTTATTCGGCCACGCGCCTTACGCAGCACGGGCGCGGCAAGAACGAGAATATCCCGGACCGGCAGGAGGCCTACCTGCCTGACTTCGTCAAGCTTGCCGAGGCCCACGGCGCCACGGGGCAGAGGGTGACCGAGAAGAAGGCCGTGACCGGCGCCCTCGAGAAGGCGTTCGCCGTGGACGGGCCCGCGGTGGTGGAGTTCATGGTGGAGCCGGGGGAGAATGTCTACCCCATGGTTCCGGCCGGGAAATCCCTGACGGAAATGATTCACAGCATGGCGTGAGCGGAACGGAGGGCAATGGCATGAAGCACATCATATCGGCGCTTGTGGAAAACGAGCCCGGCGTCCTGGCCCGCATCGTGGGCCTCATCTCCGGCCGCGGCTACAACATTGACAGCCTCAACGTTGCGCCGACCCAGGATTCGACCACGTCGCGCCTGACCATGGTTGTCCCCGGCGACGACAGGGTGATCGAGCAGGTCACCAAGCAGCTCAACAAGCTGATCGACGTCATCAAGGTTCAGGACCTCACCAGCGAGAGCTATCTCGAACGCGAGCTGGCCCTGGTGAAGGTGCAGACCACGTCCAGGAGCCGCTCCGCGGTTGTAGAGCTGGCCGCGCTGTTTCACGCCGAGGTCCTGCACGTGCAGCAGAAATCGCTGGTTTTGCAGATGGTTGGCCCCGTCGAGCGGATCGAGGAGTTCGTCGAACTGCTCAGGCCCCACGGCATCCAGGATATATCGCGCTCCGGCGTGATAGCCGTCGCGAAGTCCGAATCTTGATCTGGAAGGGGAGGATTTGAATCATGAGCACGGAGAAGAAGCGGAAGATATTGATTTTCGACACAACCTTGCGGGACGGCGAGCAGTGCCCGGGCGCCAGCATGCGCCTCCGCGAGAAGATTGAGATTGCCAAGCAGCTCGCGCGCCTCAAGGTGGACGTGATCGAGGCCGGGTTCCCCGTGGCTTCGCCCGACGATTTCCGGTCGGTCAGGACCGTGGCCGAGGAAATAAAGGGGCCCGTGATATGCGACCTTTCACGCTGCACCACAAAGGACATTGAGCGCTGCGCCGAGGCGGTGGCCCCGGCCGGAAAGCCCAGGATACACACGTTCCTGGCGACCTCGAAAATCCACCGGGAATTCAAGCTGAAAAAGGACAAGGCCGAGATAGTCAAAATGGCTGTTTCAGGCGTTACGCTTGCCCGGAAGCTGTGCGCGGACGTCGAGTTCAGCGCAGAGGACGCTTCGCGGACCGAGCCGGAATTCCTCGCGGAGGTTGTCCGGGCCGTCATTGACGCCGGCGCCCTCACCGTCAACATTCCCGACACGGTCGGGTACGGCGTTCCGACACAGTTCGGCGATTTGATTTCCTACCTCCTGGAGAATACGCCCAACATCGGCCAGGTGGTACTCAACGTCCACTGCCACAACGACCTGGGCCTGGCGGTGGCCAATTCCCTTGAAGCGGTGCGCCGCGGCGCCGGGGGCGTGGAATGCACGATCAACGGCCTTGGCGAGCGGGCGGGGAACTGCGCGCTCGAGGAGCTGGTGATGGCCCTGCGCACGCGGCACGACGTCTACAACGTGGAAACGGGGATCGACGCGCGCGAGCTGTTCAAAACCAGCCGCCTCGTCAGCCGGCTCACCGGCATGGTGGTGCAGCGCAACAAGGCCATTGTCGGCGCCAACTCTTTTGCGCACGAGGCCGGCATTCACCAGGACGGCATTCTGAAGGAAAGGACGACATACGAAATCATGCGGCCCGAGGACGTTGGGATCGAGGGGTCCGAACTCGTGCTCGGCAAGCATTCGGGGCGGCATGCGGTGCGCGAACGCCTGGGCCGCATGGGCTTCAAGCTCACCGACGAGGAGCTCGACCGCGCCTACCAGCGCTTTGTGGACCTTGCCGACAAGAAGAAGGTCATATACGACGACGATATTCTTGCCATAGCGCGCGACGAAATGGACGATGCCTCCGGCGTGTACGAGATGGACTACCTTCATGTGGCCACCGGCACGGCGACCGTGCCGACCGCGACCCTGCGCCTGCGCAAGAGCGGCAAAATCATCCAGGACGCCGCCTGCGGCGACGGGCCCGTGGACGCAGCCTTGAAAAGCATCGACCGTATCACGGGCATGCAGGGGCGCCTGATGGAGTATGCCATCCAGGCCGTGACGGTGGGACAGGACGCCATGGGCGAGGTCAGCATTCGGGTTGCCTTCGGCGACGATACGGTCAACGCCAGGGCAGCCAGCACCGACATTGTCAAGGCCAGCGCCATGGCTTACCTGAACTGTGTCAACCGCGTTCTTGTGCTCCGCGATCCGGGCCGGAAAAAGGGCCGGTGAAATGGCAATAAGCGCTCATACGGCGCTCTTCGGGGTGCTGGGCCATCCGGTGCGGCATTCGCTTTCGCCGCTCATGCATAACGCGGCCTTCAGCGCGCTTGGCATGGACGCGGCATACCTTGCGTTCGATGTCGGGCCCGGTCGGCTTGCGGCCCTGCTGCCCGCGCTTGCGGAACTGGGCTTCGCCGGGCTTAACCTGACGCTGCCGCTAAAAGAGGCGGCGTTCCGGGCCCTGTCGGAGCTTGATGACGAGGCGCGGCTTTTAGGCTCGGTCAACACGGTGAAGGTGACGCCCGGCGGCGGTCTCGAGGGGCATAGCACTGATGGGCGCGGTTTCCTGCGCTCGTTCGAGGAGTGCTTTGGCGCTCCCGTGGCCGGGCGGTCCGTGTTTCTGCTGGGGTGCGGCGGCGCCGGGCGCGCCGTGGCCATCGCCTGCGCGCGCGCAGGCGCGGGCGCCGTCCGCCTTGCCAACCGCGACCAGGAGCGCGCCTGCGCGCTTGAGGAAGAAATGCGGGAGAAGTGTCCGGGAGTGAGCGTGGAAACGGTTCCGGCCGGCTCCTGGGCCGCCTCCTGCCGCGAATGCGACGCGGTCGTTCACGCCGCGTCCGTGGGCATCCGTCCCGGCGAGCCGGCGCTGCTCGATTCCGGCGCATTCCGGCCGGGCCAGGCGCTTTACGACCTGGTTTACATGTTTCCCGAAACGCCCGTAATGGCTGCCGCGCGCCGGGCCGGCGCCCGGGCCGCAAACGGGCTCGGCATGCTCCTGCACCAGGGCGCGCTCGCTTTCCGGATATGGACCGGCGTTGAGCCGCCGATCCCGCTCATGCGCAGCGCGCTGGAAACCGCCGTCTATGGAAAGCCGCTCGTGGGCGCGGAGGCGAACCCCGGATCAGGCGACGCTCGCGCGCCCGTTTCGGAGGCTTCAATCCCTAGTTCAAAAACCGGAACCGGAAATGCCATCAACCCGACATGAACCTGAACCTGCCTGAGCTTATTAACCTCTATTTTGCCGCGCTTTCGTTCGCCTGGGGCGCCTGTATAGGCAGCTTTGCCAACGTGTGCATCTACCGGATTCCGAGGGGCGAATCCGTCGTTAAGCCCAGGTCGCACTGCCCGCATTGCGGCCGCACGATAGCCTGGTACGATAATATCCCTCTTTTCAGCATTTTTGCGCTCAGGCAGAAGTGCCGGAACTGCGCGGGGCCAATCGCATCGCGCTATTTCTTCGTGGAGCTTGTATCGGCCGCGATATTCATGCTTATCTGGCTCCGGTACGGCCTGGACGCGCGGACGCCGGTCTACATGCTAATGGTCCTGGGCCTTGTCGTGGGCTCTTTCATAGATGTGGACCACCTTATCCTGCCCGACCGCATTACCGTCGGCGGCATGCTGATCGGGCCCGCCCTGAGCCTGGCATTCCCGGCCCTGCACGGCGAGCAGAGCCATTACCTTGGATTGCGCGCCTCGCTCATCGGCCTGGCCTTCGGGGCCGGGCTGCTGGGGCTGATCGCAGGGCTGGGCACGGCCGCGTTCAAGCGGGAGGCAATGGGCATGGGCGACGTGAAACTGATGGGCGCCATCGGGGCGCTGCTCGGCTGGCAGGCGTGCCTGTTCACCGTCATGCTCTCGTCGCTGATCGGCGCCGGGGTGGGCGTCGCATTGATCGCGCTGCGCTCCAAGACGTTCGGAAGCAAGATTCCATACGGCCCTTTCATTGCGATTGCCGCAGTTGCCTGGATGCTTGGCGGCTCGGACTTGTGGGACGCTTACATTCGCTTTATCATGATGCCGGAGTGACCCTGCGCCGCCGGCGCGCGGCGGCCGGAGAGCCGACCGGATGGGGAGGCGTGTTGCGTGGGCCCTGACGCTAACATAGTGCTGGCCGGGTTCATGGGCTCCGGAAAGTCCGCCGTCGGCCGCGCCCTGGCCCGGCGCCTGGCCCGGCCTTTCGTGGACATGGACGCCAGCATCGAACGCGAGGCCGGAAAGCCCGTCCACCGGATATTTGCCGAGGATGGCGAGCCGCGTTTTCGCGCGCTCGAGCGCGCGCTTGTCGAGTCACTGTGCCGCGAGCGGGGCCTGGTGGTCGCCGCCGGCGGAGGGGCCGTGCTCGACGGGCGCAACGTGGCGGACTTCAACGCCTCGGCCCGCCTGATCTGCCTCCAGGCGGCCGAGGATGAAATAGTGCGGCGCGTCATCCGCGGCCGGCGCCGACCGCTCCTGGAAGGCGGGGGCGACAAGGCGGAGCGCGTGCGCCGCCTCCTGCGGGAGCGCAAGCCCATTTACGATCGCATACCGTTTCAGGTTGACACCTCCGGCCTTTCGCCGGAACAGGTTGCCGGCCGCATCATCCGTCTGCTCGATGACGAGGCTGCGGGCGCCTCTCCGTCACCGGGCTGACGCGGGACCCCGGACATGAGCATGGAAGCGTTCATAATGGAGCGGGCGGCAAGCCTCGGCTTCGCCGCAGCGGGGATCGCCCGGGCGGGCGCGTCCAGGTCATGGCCGCGATACCGGCAGTGGCTTGACGCCGGAATGCACGCGGGCATGTCGTATCTGGCGCGCCGCGCGCGGGAACGCGAGACGCCCGCCGCGCTTCTGCCGGGCGCGCGCTCCGTCCTGGCTGTCGCCGCGCGCTATCCGTCACGCGGCGGCAGCCGCTGGTATTCCACTTATGCGCAGGGGCTCGACTATCACGAGGCGCTGGGGCTTCGGCTGAGGGCGCTTGCGGACGATATCGCGAAGCGCGCGGGAAGGCCGGTCCGCTCGAGGGTGTGCGTTGACACCGCGCCGCTCCTGGAGCGCGAGTGGGCTGTCAGGGCCGGGCTTGGCTGGCTGGGCCGGCAGAACAGCCTCGTCGTGCCGGGCGCCGGGTGCTGCGTGTTCATTGGCGCGCTCCTGCTGGATATGGAGCTGGAAGCTTCGCCGGAGCGGTCTTCGCAATGCGGAGACTGCCGCCTGTGCGTCGATGCCTGCCCGGCCGGCGCGCTTCGGCACGACGGGTTTCTGGACGCCCGCCTGTGCCGCTCCTATCTTTCGATAGAACATGCCGGGGCCCTGCCGGCAGGGCCGGGCGGCGGCCTGGCTGGAACGGTCTACGGCTGCGACGCATGCACCGCGGTCTGCCCGTGGAACCGGCAGGGCGAAAACCTGGCGCTGAGCGAATTCAACCCTGTGCCGGAATTGCCGGACCCGGGTCAGATCATCGCCCTTTCCGCCGGCGGCTTTGAGCGGGTTTTTGCGGGAACGCCGATCCGCCGGATCGGGCTGGGACGTTTGCGGCGCAACGCGCTCGCCGCCATTGGCAGGACTTGACGCCATGCTTTTCGACAGCCATTGCCATCTGCAGGATGAAAGGCTGGCCCCGGTGCTGGACGATGCGCTGGCCCGCGCGCGCGCGGCCGGCGTCGGGCGGCTTCTGTGCTGCGGAGTCCGGGAGGCGGA
>JAAZAB010000075.1 GCA_012514555.1 Lentisphaerota bacterium | reverse complement strand
TGTGCCGCAAAGCTGCCTCAAGGACATTCACCGTTTCCCATCTTCCTTCTTCTCATGCCCGGCATCTCTTCATGGCGGGCGGACGCAGGGCGTCAATGCGAAACCATGCCGGCGCCGGGGCCCGAGAGTTCCACGTTTGAGAACTTCACGCCTTGGCAGCGGTGGCAGACAAACGCCTCGTCCCCGGCAGTCTCGATCCGCACGTTGCTGAAGCTGACGTCACGGATGATGGTCTCCCGGCTGCCCTGGATGACAATCGGCCCGCCGCTCCTGATGCGGAAGTCGGAAAAGCTCACGCCGCCCAGGTGCGGCAGCGCTACGCCATCCTCCACATCCATGCTGATGGGCGTGTTCTTGCAGTCGATGATCACGTTCGAGAAAAGGATGTTCCGGATGTCCGCGGAGCCGCTGCTGCCTTTCGGAAGGTAACGCCTGGGATTGTTGAACACGATGCCGTTGCACGGGCCCGTGATGACCAGGTTGTTGAAAACGCTATTGCGGATTACCCCGTCGCCCGGGCACCCTATCCTTATGCCCTGGCACCAGCTGTCCAGCACGCAATTGTTCACGGTCACGTTTTCGCAGGGACCCTCCTCTTCGTAAAGGTTCCTCATGGCGCGCAGGACGATGCAGTCGTCGCTTGTCTTGAAGAAGCTGTCGCTAATGGTCACGTCGCGGCACATGTCAAGGTCAATGCCGTCGTTGTTGATCATCTTCTGGTCGGCCCGCATCTTGATGCGGTGAATGCCGACGCCCTGGCACTGCATGAGCCAGAAGGTCCAGCATGGCGAATCGTTGAAAGAGGCGTCTTCAATGCGGAAGTTGCGGCACTTGTAGGCCATCAGTATCCGGGGCCGTGGCAAATCCGGCTTGCAGTAGAAGCGCTCCCAAAGGACGGATTTCGTGTCGTAGAAGGCCGGGCCCGACCCGTTGATTTCGCCCGGGCCGGTGATGGAAAAATCCTCGGCCCCGAACGCGCGCAGGATGCTTTTCGAGCTTTTTTCCGGCGCCAGCTCGTTGCGGAACCCGGGCGCAATGAAGTCGGGGTAATCGGAGCGGCTCGTGCTGCCCACGAGCCGGCACCCGGCCGACAGGTGCAGGTCCACCCGGCTTTTCAGGTCCAGGGCGCCGGTGAGGAAATCGCCCGGGCCGCATAGAACGCGGCCGCCGCCGGCCGCGTGGCAGGCGTCGATGGCCTGCTGTATGGCCGCGGTGTTAAGCGTTTTGCCGTCCGCGCGCGCACCGTACCCTGAAATGTCAAAAACCTGCTGCATTTCTCCTCCCCCATGATTAAGTTCAGTCCTCATTCCCCGGATTTCGAATATACTCCCGGCGCCGGCGGGGGCAAGCATTACCGGACATAAAGTGAACTGTAAACCGTGCCGTGAACAGTCCCGCCGGATTAGCCTTGTATTGTTCAAACAGATCGCTTAATGTATTTCCGTTGATTATTGAATCATGGCCTGACTTTCGAACAGGCACGCAATCCATAACGCTATAACGCGGCGAGGCAAGAGCATGACGGGATTTCCACGAACGATGGTTGGCGGGGTTTCAATGCCCCGGATGATCTGCGGCAGCAACTGGATGATGGGCTTCTCCCACACGAGCAAGGCCAAGGACCGCCTGATCAAGGAGCTGTTCGACACGCCGAAGAAATGCGCGGCCGTGATCGAGGTTTTTGCCCGCGCCGGCTGTAACGCCTTCATGAGCATGACTACCGAGTTTGCCGCCGAGGCGGTCCGCGAAGTCGAGCAGCGCGTCGGCGAAAAGATGCTCTGGGTCGGCACTCCCGATTGGGACAAGCCGGGCGACTTCGACGCGTGGAAGCGCACGGTGGAAAAGGCCAGGAGCCTTGGCGCCACGTTCTGCTTCCCGCACCAGTGTACGACCGATGTGCGGGTCGACCGGATCAATCAGTGCCTTGCCCCGGACCTGAAGGCCCTGTTGCGCATCGTGCGCGAGCACGGCATGGTGCCCGGGCTGAGCTCGCACATGCCGGAAGCCATTACCTGCTCGGACGCGTGCGACGCCGACGTTGAAACATACATCACCCCTTACAATGCCGCCGGCTTCCTCTGCCAGGTGGAAACCGACTGGATCCAGAAGGTGATTCGCAACGCCAGGCGCCCGGTAATGACAATCAAGCCCCTTGGCGCGGGCCGCCTGCTCCCGCCCACGGGCATGGCTTTCGTCTGGAGCACCCTGCGTGACTGCGACATGGTCACGGTGGGCACGATGAGCACTTACGAGGCCGAGGAAATCGTCGAGCTCAGCCTTGCGCTCCTCGAAAAGCGCGGGGCAAACGTGGAGCTCCAGGCCACCCGCAGCAAGCGCACCCTGATGAAATAGGGCCGGCCGCCTTCAGGCTGTCAGAACATTGACGCCGCGCCGCCTCAACTCGCCCGTCCAGCCTTCGACAACGCCGGGCTCGGGCGCCGAGGCTTTTGCGCGCCTGGACTGGTCCAGGCCAAAACGCCCGACCTTGTTTTCGCCAAGTTGGTGATAGGGCATTATTTCAACGCCTTTCAACCCGGGCAAATCCCGGGCCAGCGCGGCGATTCCTTTGAAATGTTCCGGCCGGTCATTGACGCCCGGAATAATCGGAAGGCGCAATATGATGTCTGCGCCCGTACCGTGAAGGTGCCGAAGGTTGGCGAGAATCCTGTCGTTGGGCTTGCCGGTGAGTTCGGCGTGCCGCGCGCGGTCGGTCTCCTTGATGTCGAACAGGAACAGGTCCGTCTTCGGGCGAACCAAGTCCAGGGCTGCGCGGGCCGCGAAGCCGCAGGTCTCCACGCAACAATGCAGGCCGGCGTCCCTGGCGGCGCACAGCAGCTCGAACGCGAAATCCGGCTGCATGAGAGGCTCGCCGCCGGACAGTGTCAGGCCGCCGCCCGAGTTGTCATAAAACGCCTTGTCTCTCAGAACCTCCCGCATGATTTCCGCCGCGCTCTCTTCGCGCCCGACCAGCTCCAGCGCGCCCGGGTAGCATTCCGCGGCGCAGCGCCCGCAGGCTTCGCAGCGCTCCCTGTCAAAAAGGTGCTTTCCGCCTTCCATGCGGTGGCAGCCGGCGGGGCAGGTTCGGAAACAGAATCCGCACCCGATGCACAAGGCCGGGCGGAACGACAGCAGCGGCGCGCGGGAAATGCCTTCCGGGTTGTGGCACCAGATGCAGTTGAGGGGGCAGCCCTTGAAGAAGACGGTGGTTCGAATGCCGGGCCCGTCGTGGATCGAAAATCTCTGGATATCGAAAATGGCGCCAGTCATAATTCTCCGCCGTTCGCTCCGCCCGCCGGCCGCGGATGTCCCGCGGTTCAGTCATACATGGTCCTGGCGATGATATCCGCTTGAAGTTCGCTCGGGAGCGCTACGAAGCGCTCGCAGTATCCGCCTATGCGCACGATCAGGTCGCCGTGGTTTTCCGGCTCCTTCAGGGCTTGTTGCAGGGCATCCCGGTCAACGGCCATGATGGTCGCCTGGGAGCCGCCGCCGGCGAAATAGGTTTTCAGCAGCGCTTCCAGCTTCGGCCTCGACTTCCTGAACATTTCGCGGTTGAATTTCAGGTGCTGAACCTGGCCGCCGATGGCGGACGGGCGGAGCTTGACCAGGGAATTCAGCAGGGCCGTGGGCCCGCCGAGGTCGCGCCCGTTAGAGGGGCCGTTGGCGTTGGCCAGGGGCTCGCCCGCCTTGCGCCCGTCCGGCAGGGCGCCCATTTCCCGGCCGAGCGCGACATGGCCGCCGGCATTGATCAGGTCCGCAAGGCAGAAATCCAGTTTAAGGCGTTTCCGGTTCGCCCTTGCCGCCTCGCAAATGTGCGAGTAGACCCTCTGCGCCATTGCGTCGGCAGCCTCGTCGTCGTTGCCGTATTTCGGAGCATTCAGCAGCAGTAGCCGTTCCTTTTCGAATCCGGCAAAATCCGCGTCCACCATGCGGACAAGATCGGCCAGGCTGAAGGCGCGGCGGTCGTAGACCTCCCTCTTGATGGCGGTCAGCGAATCCGCAACGTTGATGGTCCCGTAGATTTCAATGAGCAGGCCCTTGTGCCGCACGCCGCTGAAAAGGCCGCGGCCCCGCTTCAGGCAATCGTCGGTCAGCATGGCCGGGAAAAGCGCGCTTATCTCGCGCTCCTGTACGCGGAACATGGGGAGCAGGCGGTCGAATATCACGCCGGTGAAATATTCGACCTGGTGGGAATAGGCGCGCCAGAGGTCCTCGAAGGCCGCAAGCTCTTCGCAGGTCCCGGTCCGCAATCCCGCCTGCGCCCCGGATTTCGGGTCCATGCCGTTGTGCAGGGCGGCCAGCAGCGCCCGGATCAGCACGAGATTCCCGTCCGGGAATCCCAGGCTCGCGTGGTCCAGCCCGAACTCGCCGCAATCGGAGGCGACATACTGCTCGGCTTTCGCGCGATTGACGCGGAAGACCTCCTGCATTGCCGGAACATTCACTTCGTCATTGTAAAGCATTGGGAACACGCAGCCCTCGCCGATCGCGTCCAGCGCCTTGTCCAGGAGCGCGGGATTCATGCCGCCGTGCCAGCGAAGCGAAAGCTGGGGAATGAGCTTGCGAACCGTGCGACTGGCTTCAATGGCCAGCAGGGCGAAGCGGTCGGACGCCTGCTCGTCGGGCCTGCCGAGGCCGCCCACGAATATACGGCCGGACCAGCCCGGGATTTCGTCCGCGATCAGGCGCCACAGGGCCTGGAGCAGCCCAAGCGCCCCGGCCTCGTCGAGTCTCCCGGATTCAAGGTCGCGCGCATAAAAGCCGGCGAGATACACGTCCATGCGGCCGAAATTGTCAGCGTTGGCCACCAGCGAGTACAGCCAGAAAAGCTGGATGGCCTCTGAGAGTGTTTTGGGCCGGCGCTGCGTTATCGCGCCCAAGTCCAGGCTCATCGCGAGCAGTTCCTCTCTCCTGCGTGAATCAATGGTTGACATGGCCATGGCCCCGGCCTGGCGCGCGTAGAAACGGCACACGCTGCACAGGACCGACAGGCATATACGCATGCCCTGATACACGCTCCGGGCGTCCGGGCTCTTCGCCGAGGCGGCGAGCTTTTCCACCCTTGCGATCATCCCCGGAATCCCGGTCTTCAGAAGCCGGCTGAAATCGAGGGTGATGCCCGACGCGCGATAGACATAGTTGCCTATCATCGGCCCGCGAAACTCATTGCCATGAAGCACCGTCGCGGCCAGGCCGGGGCGCTCCAGCGCGTTGTCTGCGGCCCTGATCCTGTTGAACGTCGCCCGGGGCGACCAGTATTCGAGAAGGTCGCACCATCGCCTGCGATCGGATGCCGGGAGGTCTTTCCTGTCCAGCTCGGCCTTGATCATTCCGCGGTTGCAGTAGAACCCCATGCATTCGGAGTCCCCGCCTGAAAACAGCCGGAATCCGATTGCCGGCCAAACCGCGCGGCCGGCGAAACGGTCTTCCGGCCGGATGTCGCCGAGTATGGCGGGAAACTGGGCTTCCAGGCACATTGCCTCGCAAATGGCCGGGGCAGAGCGCGCGAAGCGCCTGTGGGCCGCGGTAAAGCCGGACGCCATGTCGAGAAGGTTCAAGCAAGGCCTCCCGCGGCCGCCGCAAGTTCCGGGGACCGCAGGGCGGAAGGCCTTGCACGGCCCTGCCGCGCGTATACCAGCGGACTCGCGCAGCAGCCGGAATGTGCCATCCGGTGTTTATTCATATCGCATTTCAAACGCTCACCCGCAATTCGAATTGCCGGAACAGCGCAGCTCGATCATCCTGACGCCCGGCCCGGCGATGGCCGCCCAGTGGCCGAGCTCCGCCGCAACGCGGTCATAGCCGGCCATCCAATGATGCCCTATTCCTTCCCTGTGAATCCATTCGATTATTTCGGAGGCCGGGCGCGGGAATTTCACCCGAAGCGGATTCCCCGGGAACACCATGTCGGTCCGCAGCGCCTCCCCCTCCATGACCGCGAGTTGGTAGCCGGCGCCCGAAGGGATTAGGTTGACCAGCGTCACGGCGCCCGGCTTTGCGGGAAAAAGGGAGCAGACTCCGCTGTTCGCCAGGCGGACCGGCGCCAGGACGATATCCTGCCGCCGCTCCGCCAGGGCATGGGACCCGGACCCGCAATGGGAGAACACGACGCTTTCATCAGGCAGCGGGTCAAGCCAGTCGGTATTATGCGCCGGCTGTCCGGTCAGCAGGTTGAGCATGATCATTCCGGCCACGCCGTTGACATCGCCCTCGCACCCGACGGGCACGCCCTCGTCGGCCAGGATTGAGGCGGCCAGGCAGGCGCAGCCCATGAAATCAGGATAGCACCCGAACGCCAGGCCAGACAAGCCTTCGCGCCGCACGGCCTCCCTGATGGCCAGAGTCATGCCCGCGGCAAAATGCCCTGATTCGTCCGGAACCCTCACTGCCCCGGCCCCGGACTTGAGCCTGGACCAATACTCCTCTTTTCCGGGCGCCTCGCGGGCGGCTGCGACGAGCGACGCCATGTCCAAAGGCGCCACTCGCGCTCCGATGGTTTTCTTGAGGGCGAACTCGTTGGGCGCAACCTCCGTCATCCCGCTCACGCGCCGGCCGGCCAGCCCGATCCGAGCCCGGCGCATCCGACGGTGCAGCGCGGCCGCGCGCAGAAAGGACATTCCGCGGTCCAGATTTGCCCCTGCACTGACAGGGCTGAACACGGTCATGGCCGGCTTGTCAAGCTGCCTGAGGCAGCAGGTCGCCTGCTGGGCCCCGCACAAGGCGCCGGTTTCCATGCCCGGCAGCGGCCAGAATAGAATCGGGAGGTTGCACTCCTCCAGCAGGTCCAGGACCAGGTAATCCTCGAACCAGGTGACGGGCGCAGCCGCCAGGGCGTCGAGATGCCCATCCGCCAGCCGGAGCCCGGCCGCGGATGCCGCGCCCGGAGTGTCGACAACGCCCAGGTCCACGGCCTCGCACCCGCTTTGCGCCAGCAGTTGGGATAGCTCGGCGGCAGCCTGCGGCGCACGGTCCGCCCCGACTTCCATCGGACTGCACAGCGCGGCAACGCCCACCCTTGGATTGACAGCGCCCATGTCTGGCCTCTTCGCACGCAGCGCGGAAAGACACCTTCAGCCCCGGCTGCGCGGGGCGCGGCCCGAGCTCACCCGATCAGCCGCTTCAGGATGTAGGCGTCGAGCTCCTCGTAGTTCCGCGCGGCTATGAACGCGCGAAGCTTGGATTCCTGGAGCCCGCGCGATATCTCGAGAAGCCGCATGAACGTCGTCCGGCTGTTGCTCAGATGCCTCGTTGCGAAAGCGTCCTTCTGGGTCCGCATGGCCTTGACGTCTAGGCCGACGTATTCGCCCCTGGCGCCAAAGTCATGGCGGTCGAGTATCCGCACCTGGTTGAACGCGCGCCGGATGTCCACGGACCCGAACGACTTGTCCTGGTCGAACTTCAGCCCGTTCTGGTCATTCAGGTGCACGGTCCAGAGCTTGTCGAAGGAAAGGGCGAAGCCCATTTCATCCGAGGGGTCCAGCCCTGCAAGAATGGCGTGGGCGCTTTCGATGTTGACCCCGACGCGCGCGGGATCGCTGCTGCGGAAACCCAGGGCTATCGCGTGGCCCGTGGTCGGAATATATGTGTGATCCATGGGCTCGTTGGGCTTGGGCTCGATGGCGATCCGGATGGACTTGTCATGGCCCAGCATGGTGTTGAGCGCCTCCAGGATGCGGTCCGTTGCCCAGACGCTGTCCTTGGCCTCGCGGATATATGTCCCTTCGCGGGCCAGCCAGAGCACGATCAGGCTCGTGCCCAGCTCGTTGGCGATGTCCACGCAGCGCTTGCTGCGCTCAAGGGCATAGGCGCGGCACTTGGGATCGTTCGACGTGTAGGCGCCGTCAATCGTGCGCGGGTCCTCCCAGAGGCGGGGCGCCACGAACTCCGCCTTCAACCCCTGCGCCTCCAGCCGGCGCCGGAGGGCTGCTGCCTTGCGGGCGATCTGCGCCGGGGCCAGCAGGTTCAAGTCCGGCACGGCGTCGTCGTCGTGGAACTGAACGCCGTCGAACCCCAGCTTCTTGTAGAGCGCCAGCTTCCGGTTGAAGGCGACGCTGTCCCGGACTGTCGGTCCGAACGGATCGGAGCCCTCGTGAATATTCCACGGCCCGAACGAGAAACGGAATTTGCCTGCCATGACGCGATCCTCCCGGATTTGTTTTGTTATTCCAGCACGAGCGCCTGAACATCCAGACTTTGAACTGTCAGTGTAACACTGTCTCCGGCGCGGGACAATGGTTTTCCAAACAAATCGGACACGCTTCGCCAGCCGGCGACGGAAACGGATTCGGCAACCGGCCCGGAAGTCGGATTGGTGAACAGCCACGCCTCCTTGCCGGGAATCGCGCGCCGGCGCAACAGCAGGCGCCCGGAGTGGGCGGCGGCGACCCCGCCCTGCCGCAGCAGGGCCGCGACGGCGGCGCGGGTCTCCGGGTCAGGATAGGCCGCGCCGTTATGCCCGACATAGGTGCCCAGCAATACGGCCGTTCCCTTTCCGACGTCGCGGCGCACGCCGGCCGCCCGGCCGCCATGGAGCAGGCACGGCTCTCCGTCGCGGCAGGAAAACGTTTCAATATACACGTTGGCGCGAATCCGATGCCCGGCAAGGCACCCTGCCCCATCCAGCATGGCCGCGTCGAGGTACTCGCCCCAGGTCCGGGGCGGCGGCGACCATATCGAGCCGTTCCCCGGCTCGCGCACCATGGCGAACCCCGCCTGGTCCGCGCGGAAAAGCCGGCGCATCACGGGCGACAATTCCCCGCGGTTGCAGAACGCGTATTCGTTGACGCGGCCGGGGGCTGCCTCGCAGATCAGCATTCCGCCCCGCTCCACGTACCGGGCGAGCTTGAGCGCCACGGCTTCCGAAAGCGACAGCGGAAACGGAAGGATCAGCGCCTTGTATCTTGACGCGTACGGCTCATCCAGCTCCGAGACTTCCATGAAATCCGCGGCAATGCCCTGTTCCCACAGCATGCGATGCCAGCCCATCATGCTGGCGGCAAGGTGCGTTCCGCCCTGGACCATCGTCGTTCCGAACTGGTAATTCCATTCGTCAACGAGTATCCCGACATCAGCGCCGGGCCACGACGGCCTGCCGAACAGGTCGGCATGCCTGTTAAGCGCCCGGCCGATGCGCGCGGCTTCCTCGAGGCGCGGCGTGCTGTCGCCTTCGCTGTCGAGCAGGCTGAACCCGTTGCATTCCGACGCGATGATCTCGGCGCGTGTGACCCAGAAGGATATGCCGGTAACGCCGGAGGCGACTGCCGTCAGCATCCAGCGGCGCATATCCTCGGGGAACGGCACGCGACCCTTGTGGAAGCCCGTGCTGATCGGGCCGCCCTGGAATTCCGCGGCCCAGACCGGGGCCCCGCGCCTGTTGCACGACCGCAGGTAATCGAACTGGCGCGCCACGCAATAGGCTTCCCCGAGCAGGGATTCGTGGGCGTCGTCGCCGGGCACGCCGTGATAGCGGACCGGGCCCCATGCCGGGTAGCAGGAGGCGCCGAGGAAATCCTGGCAGCGCGAAAATGTCCAATCCTGGCCTGACCCGAATTCGGGCGCGGCCTTGTGCGCAAATACGGGGCGCTTCAGGGCGTCCGCCCCGCGGATGGCGTCCGCGCGCGCGCGCAGGATGGCGGCAAGGCGCTCGTTATCGAGAAAATGCCGCCAGGCCACGTTCACCGCAACCGACTGCTTCACGGCGCAACGGTCCGGCGCAATGTCCTGCCAGCCGGCGTAACGCGTGTTCCATGCGCGGTTGAGCGCGTCAAGATCGCCGCCGTGTTTTTCCTTCAGCCAGGCGCGAAAGGCGGCGAGAGTGTTCGGACAGTAGCAGACCGCCTGCCCGCAAAGCCCTTCAGCCCAGTACCCGATCTCCTGCCAGGTGTTCCAGACAACCAGGTTTTCGAAACGCCCGAGCGTTTTGACCAGGTTCCGGATGAACCGGAGATGATCGGCCATGGCGCCGGGATGGTCGTAGCACGGGCCCGGCTTGCCGTCCGCCGGCATGGTGGTCTGCGCCTCGTAGGCCATGGGCAGCCCGTTCCGGCCGACCATCCGGCAGTCCGGGTGCTTTTTCCATAGCCAGGCCGGCGCCTGCTCGCAGGTCAGGCCCAGGTAGACGCCAAGGTCGAGCCTGGCCGCATGGGCGATGAGCTCCTCGTAGCGCGAAAAATCGGTCCGGCCTTCCTCGGGTTCGTCGATCATCCAGTTTTCCTGGAGCTTGATTAAGTTGAACCCTTGTTTCTTCAGGTTCTCCATGTCGCGCTTCATCTCGCCCATGGGCGGCATGGGCTCGCGGCACAGGTGCGAGCCCAGGGGAAACACGCGGCTGAATTGCTTTGAATCCATATACAACCTCATCCTGAATCGCGGGGCTGTGCGCCCGCATGTTGCGAAAAAACGCGCCGCGCAGCGGCGCGGCTGCAAAAAAAAACCTCCAACTTCCACCAGCCGCAGAGCGCGCCTTACGGCCAGACCTGGTATCCCGGGCAGCGAATGAATCTCCATGGAATTTTGGCCAGGGGATGCTCCTTCACCACCTGCGACATA